>CAYMMM010000005.1:0-38607 GCA_964391595.1 uncultured Candidatus Saccharibacteria bacterium
GAATTGCTTCTGCCATCCTGCTGCGATACAGATTCCCTAAGCATACAAAATGAATCATTGTGTGTTTAGCGCTTGATCTTGCCTTCATATTCGAGCGTAATCCACCAGACATAAGATTGCACAAATGTAAGCAAACACTGGAATCCCAGCATCATCAATGCAAGTTGAATGTGACCCGCACCAAACTGAAAACCAACAAAGGTGCCCAACGGCAGCATGAGTGTTGTAAGCGTCATCGTCAAAAAACGAAGTGCATGATATTTCTTTCTATTTTTCTTCATGGTTATGCTTAGTGTAGCACCCCATCAGCATAGGTTCCAAGCTCAAAAGAAGCCCGATGTCCATTTCGCTCGTTTCAAATAATAGTGCGTTATTATTGTTTTTTCTGAGACAGAAAGTACTATATTAGAAGAAGTAAGGAGCATAGACATGACGAAAGAACATAGCGAGAGAACGGTAGTTGAGGTCAACAAATATAATCGAGGCGGCGGCGATGCTGTCTATGGATTTGGACTCTTCGGTGCTTTGGTCTTCTATCTGCAGCAAGCCAATGGCTTTGTATCTGTGATGATTGCCTTACTCAAGGCAGTCGCGTGGCCTGCATTCGCAGTCTACGAGCTGCTGAAATTTCTGGCTAGGTAGCTACTTCGCTTCACGCTCTATTACAATCGTGCATTCAGTTACGAGTGCGGCGATGGCGCCAACTGCTGCAAGAGTCGGTGCAACAACTGCGCCAACTACGCCTATAGTTAATGGGAATTCGGCGATATTCTTACCATCCTTGTTCCGAATAGCGATCTTGCGAACATTTCCCTCATCTATAAGTTCTTTAACTTTCTTGAGGAGTTCTTCGCCGCTGACCCGAAATTCTTCTGTGTGCTTCTTTGTCATATCTAGAGTATACGAGCTCGTAAGTCATTTCGCACGTGTTAGTGCCTTCTAAATTGGCTTCTAGGATATAGATCATATCATCAATGCCTGATGACACAACAAGCAAGAAATATCCATTTCTTGTGCTACAATTAGCATAAGATTTATGGAGATACACAAGATGGAAAAGCAGGCTCGTCGAGGCATCGGCGCAATAGAAATTATTATTATTGTAGCAATCGCATTGGGAATAGCTGGCTTGGTTTGGTACGCACTGAAAGGCAAATCATCCTCTTCTCTAGAAGTGCCAGAACCACCAAAAACAGGGGCTACTCTTTTCTCACAAGGCACAACAAAAGTAAGCGTGGTTCACCCTAAAGAATGGGAAGTAACGACCACCAAGCTGGAAGAAGAGGGTTGGACAAGTAAAAAAACCCTCATCAAATCACCAAAGGGACACTATATGCAGATCTTCAACAGTAGTGGCGTAGGTGGCACTTGCGAACCAGACAATTACGAATACACCCTCGTAAAAAAGATCGAAACAACTTCTCCAGACATTTACTTCACCGAGTATAAAACCGACAAGCCAGGATTTACGCAAGCACTCATGGTAGAAGATTTCAAAAATCGACCATCTAAAAACACTACTCAAAAAGAAGGCGACAAAGGTGTCGATGTATGTAGCATATCCTCGTACAGTAGAATTGGCGACAGCGCAGAGAATAGTGTCTTCATCACCTTGTCCTCTAAAGATAAAGTTGATCTTGCAGGAGACCTCAAATACAGCGATATACAGGATGACAAAGAATTCATCGCTATGCTCGAATCACTCTTCGTTAATAAGTAAGTTATCAGGGCTCTGACGTGCGGACATCTGGTAGTACACGAAGACAGACTCGACCTGTCTTCCTCCTGGTTTCGTTGGCAGTCGGCATCGGGCTGACTGTGATAGTTTTATTACTGTTACCGTGGTTTCAAAGCAGATATTCTTCCAACAAAGGAAAGGACAGTATTACTGGGCGAGTAACCAGAAAGTTCACAGACTGCTCGGGCGGTGAAGAAATGAACGCATTGGGTGCAGTGACGCCTATTAAAGAAATAACATGTGACGGTGGATCTACAATTACAATCGACTACAATGAGACATTTTACACGGACAGCGGCAATAGCATCTCCCCTTTTTCTATCGATACCACCACCATAGCTGTCGGCGACAAAGTTCGTGTGCATTTTGAGCGAGACCCTGAAGGAAACGCTACTCTAAACTGCAAAGACTGCTCTATACAAAAAATACCCTAAGCCTAGGTATTACTGACAAGTCCCCTTGAGTGTGCAATAATGCGCCCACGCACCTTATTACTCGAACGCAAAGGATGAACATCATGCATCTGTTCCTGCGATTTTTTGACGAGGCAGGCATACTTGCCAATACAGCCGTCAGTATCGCTTCAGGAATCGCCATTGGTCTCGCCTTCACCCAGGTCACGAGTGTTGCAACTACCCTTGGCCTGCATCGAGGTATGACCCACGGTGCTTACCGTCTCAGCCCACTCCTCAACTGGTTCTTTCGTCTGATCCTCTGGCTGTCAGTCGGCATCAAATGGTGGGCATGGTGCCGTGTCCACACCTACCACCACATGCACACCGAAACCGCAGTCGATGGACACAGCCCGATGTACAAAGGCGGCCTGAGCGGCGTCTTCCTGCACAACCCCGGTCTCTATCAAGCTTCGGCAGACGATTCACGAGTAATTGTGTCTGTCGGCAATCGCTTTCAACCAGATGGCTGGGATCATTGGCTCTTCGACCGGGAGTGGCTGGGGCGGCTGCTTGGTGCAGGCCTGACCGCCCTATGGCTTGGATTCATCCCTGGGATCATCGCCTATGTGGTGCACATCTTCGCCTATATCTACTTGAATGCTGCGATCAATTCGATTGGTCACGGTGCGGAAGCAACTGGAACACATGGTCGGCTGGAGCATCTGCTCGAAACAATCTGTGAGCGAACCGGTGAACGACCCGGCTATGACCCCGCTACCGCTAAGCTCAAGCAGGTTGGCAATTCACTCAACTTCCAGTGGTTAGCGTGGATCACGATGGGTGAAGGACTGCACTACAACCACCATTTCGCCCCTCGATCCCCAACTATGCGGCGATTCCTCGGTGATCATGACCCAGGCCTATACGTGCTACGTGGCCTAAGGGCGCTACGGCTCGTCGGTACGTTTGTGATCCCAAAGCTTGAGGAAAAGCCACACGACGATGCGTCAAAAGCACCCCAACATGCCTAGATGGCATGAGCCCAGTTCATCTGGGCTCTTTTTATACACTCATATCGCGTGAATTGAAGCGCCAAGCTGCAAAAATGGTTGACGCCAGAGTTACCAGGACAAATACAATGAGTGTCCGATGCATGATGGGATTACCTGAGAGCACATCTTGCGTGTCAAAGTAATAAAATACCGACCAGTATTTGAACCAGCTGTATGTATCCATGACGAGCGCAATGATATTTGCCGCATATGTCGCGACCAAGACAGCCCCTACAATGCCATAGACCTTGCTTGTTTCACTTAGCCAAGCAGAAATAGCAAGGGTGAAGCTGTAGATTACTAATGAAAATAAGGCGCAGAGAAGAAAGGTGTTATGTAATGTATGTACGTGAGTCGGAATTCCGTAAATGGCCGCTAGTGGAATCACGCCATAGAGAGAAACTGCACAAAAAACAATGATCGTCACTATGCCTACGAGATACTTTGCAGCAAAGATCTTTAGGCGAGTCAGTGGGGTCGACAGCAAAAGCCCCATGGTACCTGATTGAATTTCCCCTGCGATCTGATTACTAGCACGTGACATGACGAGAATAATCGCAAGCAGCGGCCACAGGAGACTAAAATGCTTGGCATTCAAATAAATCTCGATCGTATTCATACTTAAGTTACTTAAGCCGAGAGCATCGAGCAATCCTTTCGGATACGACTTCACGAGCTCTTGGAGTGCCTGGGTACTGTTTTGCGATGACAAGAATGTTGCTACATACAACCAAAGAAGAACAAATGATCCAATACAGTACGCTAGGAGTGACCACTTACGATCTTTGAGCTCGCGCCAGGCAATCTGCCACATATTAGTAAAACTCCATAAATACATCTTCGAGGCTGGCGTGCGACACGTCGAGATCGGTGAGTTCGTATTTTCCGAGAACCTTCATAGCGGGGTCGATGCGACCACGGACTTTGAGCACGATTGTCTTTCCGCTACATGACACAATCTCGATGCCTTTCGTGTCAAACATTTTCTTATCAAATGACTTGGTCGCGACCGCCGTAATCGAGTGGATTTTCATGCGGCGGATGTCTTGCATTGCCTCGTCAGCGACGATTTTGCCATCACGAATAACTGCAACATTATCGCAAAGCTGCTGTACTTCGGCGAGATTGTGTGATGAAAAAAATACCGTACCCCCTTGTTTCGCAAATTCACGCAATAGTTCATAAAGTTGGTTCTGTAACAAAGGGTCCAGTCCGCGCGTTGGCTCATCCATAATCAGGATCTTTGGGTTTCCAAGAAAAGCCAAAACTATGGCAAGCTTTTGCTTATTGCCAGACGACAGGTTTTTTACTTTGGGTTTTAGATCCAAGTTGAAGAGTTTGGCGAGCTCATCTGCACGACCTCGACCCTTAATACTTGAGAGAAAATCAATGTGCGTACGAGCAGACCAGTTCGTGTGCAGCTGAATATCAGAGGACAGGAAGCCAATATCTCGCTTGAGCTCCGCACCTTCTAGATTTGCGTCCTTACCAAGGATTGTTACGGTGCCAGAATCACAGCGCATGCAGTCCATCAGACAACGAATCGTTGTAGTCTTACCGGCACCATTCGGTCCAAGAAAACCGAAGATTTTGCCTTTTGGAATAGTAAGCGACACATCATCAAGAGCCTTTTTTGCGCCAAATGATTTGCTTACATGACTTAGTGAGATCGCAGCACTCATACTTCTAGTATACTCCCGGCAGAAGCTTAAGGAATAGGCACTATTTGCCTACGACAGTCCTTACCAGAATAGCTATTACGCCAATTCCCATGAGAAACAATAATGCGTGTACAGGCGCACCACCCCCTACTCGCGGCAATGTGGCAGGTGTGGCGATTGGACTTGACGACAAGACGGGTGCAGGATCATCATTATCTACTACATTCACCGTGAAGCTTGGTATAAATCCTGCATAATATTCAGAGTTTGAATCATTTGTGATTAATAAGGCTGGTGTCGCGTCACCATCATCCAACGCGTTATCGATCGCAGTAATACTAAACGTATGCGACATCGCCCACTCCCCTGCGGGAATAATGAGATTTGCAGGACTAAAGCTCAGTCTTCCTGAGGGATCAGAGATGTGAAGCGAGACTTGCGGAACACCAGATGCAGCAAGTATTGGCTCGTCGAGTGTTACTGTCATCACCTGGGACTGCCCCTCTGTGAGTGTTTTGGTGCTTGGATTGACATTTACCTTGGCCGCACGAGCAGACTGAGGGGTAAGATTCATCAGAAGAGTAGCTATGAAGACAAACGCAGTCTGAACAACAAGATAGCCTATAACACGCTTAAGCATAAGACGAGTATACCAAACTTATGTTATTGATGATTTAGGGTCGGTTTGGCGTAAGCAATGCGTCGGCGACTTCATCCCAATTCCGTACATGCTCTACCTCTCTCGAGACTTCGTTCGCACTCGTCCATTCATATTCGCCAAATAAGAGCGCGCGAATACCCAGTGCTACTGCATCATTACAATGCGACGGATGATCGTCGATGAGTATAGAAACACCCAGCTCACGGAAGATGTCACCTTTTGGCGCAACGCCCAGCCCCCACCGCTCGTGGCCAACCACTCGTATGTGCGAAAAAAGCTTCGGGAAATGCGCCTCAAGCCAGTGAGTCGTTGGGTCTTTCATGGGCTGAGGTCGTGACGTCACAATGACAAGATCATAGTATTGAGCAAGCGCAGGTAAGACTTTTTTAGAACCAGGCACAGGATCGATATAAAATTCATCAGTCATAAGAAAATCATCGATGCGCTTCATAATCGTTTCTTTGTCGAGCCCAGTTCTCTCAACAATAGTTTTGACCGTTCCTGCATAAAACATCTCGTGCGCTGTGAGGTGGATCCCAAATGTTTCGGAAGCAAAGTGGGCCAACTCGCCAAAATGAGGAACGATCACGTCATCAATATCAACTGCTATTACTGGTCTATGCATATGTACTAGTGTACTGCATGATGCATGCATCTATACATTGACCGGCAAGTACAACCACAATATAATGCTCAACTATGGTCAACGCCATCATCTGACAGCTCCCTTGGCGATCTTTCGCACAAGAACCCATTGTGACTGGTAAAGCCTCCACGCACCCCAAAAACTGTGCATCATCTTTGATAGAGCTGTCAGAAGGAAACCGATCAAAGAAACCGGAGTACATAAGTCCAGTATACAGAGCGCTTTCCCGAGCGTGCGCGCGACAAAAATGCTCGGTCCCTTGGGGCTGTGAGAATAGCGATGGCCTCGGTCGTCAATCGTTCTCACAGCCCCTTCTCCATTTTGCTAAATGCTATACTATGAGCAATATGAAACAAACTATTTCATCCGGAACAGTTCACGAACTCCCTACAGACCTGAGGCAGGCACTAGCGAAGAGCCCTGCAGCGATTGCTAAATGGGAAAGTCTCACTCCTCTCGCTCGCAATGAGTGGATATGCTGGAACATTTCAGTCAAGCAAGAATCCACTCGCAAGAATCATATAGATCGAACCGTCACTGAGCTCCAAGAGGGAAAACGACGACCGTGCTGTTGGATCGGCTGCATTCATCGTACTGATAAAGAAATTAGCCCATCGATCAAAGGCATCCTTGAAAAGCGATCCCGCAAGCGATAACTATTTACCCTGGAGAGTATAATAGAGGTATAAGGAGATACACACATGACAAGACAATGTCAGAGCTGTGGAATGCCACTACAAACCAAGAAAGCCGGCGACTGTCGAGGCACTGAACAAGACGGCAGCAAGAGTGATAAGTGGTGCAAGCTATGCTATCTCAAAGGTAAGTTCGTGGGACCGGACTGCACACTTGACGAGATGAAGAAGATCGTCGATGACGCCCTGAAGGAACAAGGCAGTAGCAGGCTGATGCGCTGGATGGCACAAAAGCAACTCCCCCACCTGGAGCGCTGGAGAAAAGCGTAAGCTTTTACTGATTCTTCGCGTAGTTTGCGAAGCTACTAACCGCCTTCATAATCGGCACTGCTTGCTTGCCAAGATCAGTTAGCTCATAAGAAACGTCTGCTCGAGATACTTCCTCACGATGAAGTAATCCCGTACGCTGCATATTCTTTAGTCGAGTTGTCAGCGTAGCGGTATTCACGCCTTCCAGCTTCTGTTCAAGATCACGGAATCTCAGTGGTCCATCCGATAAAACGTCGATGATCATCATAGTCCAGAAGTCGCCAAGGATCTTCAGGCTTTCCTTACATATAGGATTTTTCGAAGTAATAGACATAATGTTGAGAAATATATTGCTTTAATAATTAAAGTACTATAATATACAAAGTACTACAAATATTATACCATAATTTACAGAAAGAGGTTATATGAAAATCCAAATCATTCTCGGATCAACCCGTCCAGGACGCGCTGGTGAAGCTGTCGCAAAGTGGACCGCAGAGTCAGCGAAGCATGCAGATGCAGAATTTGAATTGGTTGACATTAAAGACTACGATCTTCCCCTTCTAGACGAGCCAATGCCAGCATCTATGCATCAATACCAGCATGAACATACCAAGAAGTGGTCACAAAAGATCGATGAAGCTGATGGCTATATCTTCGTAACCCCAGAATACAATCATAGTGTGCCGGGCGCCTTTAAGAACGCTGTGGATTATCTCTACAGTGAATGGGCCAACAAGGCTGTCGGTTTTATCGGTTATGGTGCTTCAGGAGCCAGTCGCGCTATTGAGCATTGGCGCGGGATAGCTGCTCAATTTCACCTCGCCGACGTACGAGAATCATTACATCTAAGTCTCGCTACTGACTTCGAGAATTTTCATGACTTCAAGCCTACCGATGCGCATGCTGAGCATTTGCAGAAGGTCGTTGATGAAGTCGTAGCTTGGTCAGGCGCGCTTAAGACGCTTCGTTCATAGAGATAGACACCGACAATGCGTTACACCGCCTCAAGGGCGGTGTAATTTCTTTACTTCTCGAGCGTGAGCTTACCGCGATTCTTCCGTATGTCTTTATAGTTGTAGATCTTCGAATGAGCCTCTTGAAGCCACTTTGCGAGCAGACCTTTATCTATTTCGGAAGCATCACTATAGAATACCTGCGCGGCCTTAAAGCTTCCTTCCGGTTCCAGTCCTGGGGTCGTAAATGCCTGCCCGCTCCAGAAGAGAAGATTAATCCCTTTTGATTTCGTTACACTATATCCAACAACGGGATTTTCACCGATGAACCAAACCGGAATCTTATACCAGATTTTTGGTGAGCCACCTTTGAGATGCTTCGAGATCTCGGCAGCAAGGGTATCACACACGTCGCGTAAGTCTGGCTGCTCTATAGATTCGTTGTAGCTAAGTACTTCTGGATTCATGTCTCCAGTATATCGCATCACAGCCTAATATCGAGAATATATTACAGAATCGAGCTATTGACTTAGCGTGCTAATACATGATATTCTTCTGATATGAATCGAGCTATCGAAAAACAACTGAAGAACACCGATATGAAGAGACTCTATTTGGTCTTGGCGGAGCTCAGTGACCCAAAAGATATTGCTAAGCTCCTTCGCGACCTCCTCACTCTAGAAGAACTTCAAGAGGCAGGCCGCCGCTTGGCAGTAGCTCGACGGCTCAGCAATGGCGAAACCCAACGTAGTATCGCCACCGAGACTGGTGTAAGTACGGCTACTGTAAGTCGTGTTAATTCCTGGCTGCATCATGGCACCGGCGGATATCAGCTAGCGCTTCAGCGTATGCATTAACGTACCCAGCAAACGATATCCGTCTTTGAAAAACCTGCTAACGGCAGGTTTTTTGGTACTCAGTTGCGAGAGTGTTAGCTTGGTTACTACAACACGAAGCTAGCTCCCTCTCAATCGAGAGGAATCGTACCCTACAGAAGGATACTGACATGTCGCTAGAACGACTTATTGGCTATTTCACCAATGGCACCGAGAGCACCATCACAGGTCGGCAGATTGGTATGGAGATCGAGACTGATTTCCTGGATGCAGAGAACCAGCCTATCAGCACTGTTGTTGCACGCCAGATCCTCGATACGACCGAGGGCAGGCCTGCGCATACTACGCACAAGTTGGAGCTCGGACGTCAGAAGATCGAACTCGCAATCGCCCCTCAGCCTACACCAGCCCTTCTCCTGGAAGCTGCCCTTGAGGCATTGGATTGGCTTTATGGCATAGCTGCTCGGCTCGGCGCACATCCGCTGATGGCACCAGAAATCCGTTCGGACGAAGAGCTGCTCTGGGTTCAAGAAGAACGCGATGAGATCTGGGTGGCACTGGATGGTCGCCCAGCACTCGAAGAATTGTGTCGCTGTTCGAGCGTGCAATTCACTGTAGACCTACACCCAGAAGACGCGATCAATATAGTCAACCAACTCTGGAAGACGGAAATTCACGCGACGGGCTACGACCGCAATGACGCGCGCTGGACGACCTATATCACCGACTCACTCGCTGGCTATCGGTCGGACCGCTATGCCGGACCGATGGGATTCGAGAGTATAACGGACTACTGTCACGAACTCCTGCGTCACGAAGTTGTGATGCACCAGGGACAGCCGCTGAATCTTCCCTTGTTCGAAGTGCCAAATGCCGACATCGATCTCTTCTTGAGGTCGGTCTGGTGGCACTATCGCCTTCGTCGGTATGGAGATAGTCTGACCGTCGAGATTCGCCCCATGGGTCGCTTCGATGATGCGATTGAACTGCCGAAGCAACTCTCCACAGTTAGTAGCCTATTCAACCTGTAGGCTTCAGCGGGGATCGTACGATCCCCGCTATATATAAGCATAGGAGATATAGTGAAAATCATAGCGTATGGATCATTACAAAACAGACAAAGCTTAGAGGCTACATTAGGGAGATCAGTAACCTATGGACGCACAAAAGTGATTGGCTATGAGAAAGTCTTCAATGCTCCTTTTGGAAACTATGCTTTTCTCAATCTACGAAAGAACACTAGTGCATCATTTACATGTGTATACTTTACTATTCAGCCTGGTGAACTGTGTAAATTTAAAGACCGAGAGGCAGGATCTGTTCTTGCTGAAATAATGCCCGACTTTTGGGCATTCGTCTGGCCCGAGAGCTACTGCCGCGCTCTCCCTGTTCTGCAAAGTTATATAGACGTCTGCGAAAAGGGATATGCACAAAACACGTTAGATTTCTGGCGATCTACGGTTACTCCTAAGACTTTCGTAAACGATAGGAAGCAACCGATTTATAGCGTAACTTAGTTTGAACTATGAACTAGTATGAGTATTATGCTCAGTAGCCAACCCGCGACGAATCATAGCTATTTGGTGAGTATGTACTGTTAGGTGAGCTCTTGAGTGAACCGGTTGCAATTGCTATACCGAAAGCGACAATAAGCAAAATGAGGGTAACAATGCCGACAATGACACCACCCTTTTGGCTACCTGACATAGCTTGCTTCCAGCCGGCATCTGTGATGATCTTTTTGATCTGGCTCAAGATTTCAAAACTATTGAGAGAGTACTTGTAAACCTGTCCAATCGAGCCATCTTCTATTATTCCTGCCTCTGCACCAAATTTGAAGCCAATCTGCTTGCCTTTCTGAATAGACATTCGTGCACCAAGCGTCGGCACGCCAGCCGACCATTCCACTGAGTATGTCTCCGTTGCAACTTGAGCCTGCTTTTTTGCATCGTCTAGTGTGATGATGATTTTATATGACTCCTTCAGGCCATTCTTCTGAAAGATGGTGTACCACTTCGCATCTGCGAGGTCGAGTTCGATCGTGACAACATCTCCATTAGCTGTCACTTTATACGGATTGCTATCGTTTTTATAAGCTAATAGCTTGCTAATAAGCTCTGGTTTTGTGAGTTGAGCCATAGATGTTATTCCTTTTATGTATATCAGTATGCATGTTGAGAGTATGAAAGACTAGTCCTTAGCTGCATTAGGTATTTCATCGATCAGGGATAACGTAATCAACAATCCATCGTCGTGCGGTGGAGGACCATGAAGCACATCCCGATTGCTACCTTATAAATCTTACATAGCTCACAATAATGCAGAAATACTATACACTGCAAAAACTAGTAATAATACGCCAATAATTGGAATTATGAATGAAAAGGGGGCTTCCGTTACAGAAGCCCACAGCTCACCCCAGGGACGGTTATTCCAGTATTCCCTTGCTCTTGAGGTATTCCTCGGGGTCTTCAACCCCATTTTCCAGAAGAAGCGTGAAGGCATAACCCGTAGCTTCCTCAATCGGCATTGCGGCTAGCTCCTCGCAGTCTTCGGCAGGCAACACCTCGCTGCAAGCTTGAGCCAGTTGTTCGCTGGTTGGTTCCTCGGCTTCGGCCACTTCTATCCCTCTTTCTTGGTCGGTTTGGCCTTGAGCCGCTTCTATGGCCGCCTCAAGTGTGGCCACAGTGTCATCAAGCCGCTCATTCCAGGCATAGGTTAGGGCGTCTTCCAAATCCTCTGCGTAATGGTCAACTCTGCCTCCGTCCCGCCGAATTAGACCCATTTGCACAATCAGGCCGATTTGCGCCTTGGCATAATCAGCACCCTCACGCTGATTTACCACTTCCTCTGCGAGCAAATGGTAACGGGTAGCAAGTTCTTTGGTTTCCCCACGTCCAGACGCTATGGCCTCAACCAGCTGGCCACGCAGCTCAACAAGCTCAGGGGTTTCTACAAACCCAAGCGTTTCAGGCAAAGCTTCTACTGGCTCCTTAGGTTCCACATCTAAGCCCCTTTTAGCTTCGAGTTGTGGCCTGGCATCTAGGTGAGCTTGTAATTCTCTTGCCGTATCTTTACTGCTTAAAGAACTCTCTTCATTTACTGACTCAGGATCTGTCATGCATATATTATAACGTAAGACCCTTATCTTGGTCCTAGGTAAGCATAAGTAAAATGGCTCCGGGGGCCGGATTCGAACCGGCGACCAATTGGTTAACAGCCAACTGCTCTACCGCTGAGCTACCCCGGATTATGTATTCTCTTCTCTCGACAATCTTGTCAAAAGACCACGCAATTATACCCTTATATCAGATAGAGCGTCAACGCTTCACGACGACAAGCTGCTATACTACAAAGTAGCTATGGTTAAGGCAAAACACACGAAAAAGGCTGCCAAGTCGGAGTCCGAGCAACCTAAGCGGTTGCACCGCATGACCAAAGTAGGCGGAATCATACTCGCAATACTCTTGGCTATCGTGGTAGCTTTCTTGATCTGGTGTCAGCTTAGGCCACTAAATACTGCAGCTCTCTCGACTACAGCTCATCCTTACACCACCTACGGAACAGCCGATCGAGCAGCCGAGGCACTCGTCGCCGCAGACAAGGCAAATACCGCACTCAACCCCGACTGTGGCTACCGATACCTCAAGCAACAAGCAAAAGTCGAGCGCGTGATAGTGATACGCCACGGGCTGACCAACTGCCCGAGGCAATTCGATCAGCTGGCTGAGCGTTATCATCAGATGGGGTATGCTGTACTTGTCACGCGTGTACCCGAGCACGGTATGCGTGATCGGATGGCTCCACACTTCGCAGATCTCACTGCCGAACGAACGCTCGAGGACTTAAGTCATTCAATCGATATAGCTGAGGGCTTAGGTGATGAAGTTGATGTGATGGGACTATCCGCTGGCGGCAATGAAGTGGCCTATATTGCTACTCAGCGCGATGACATTCATCAAGCTATTATCATCGACCCGATCTTCACCCCTACCAGCGTACCGACTTCTCTGACTAGACTTGTAGCTGGCGCACTCCTCACGATCCCAAATCAATTTATATGGTGGAGCGACAAGCAAAGAAACCTCGATGGCCCAGCGAGTGCCTATTTCGGATGGCAGACGCGACCAGTGGGAGAATATCTACGCATCACAGAAGGACTACTCGAGAAAGACCGCCTCCCTCGCTCGACACACGCAGTGCTTATCACGAATGAAAACGATGCAGCAGTCAATAACGACACAGCTGATCTTCTGGCACAACGCTGGCGGAACAATGACATAGACGTAACCGCATATCGATTCCCAAAGAGTGAAGGGTTAGTGCATGACCTCATAGACCCACTCCAAGTCGGTGCAAACACAGCTATCTCATATCCGCAGATTATTGAACTGAGTACAAAAAACTACACCAGCCATGGCCACCACTAAATCATCATCCGACATCTTACAACCCGTACGTTTTACTAAACACCTTCGCTATGTACGAGGTATCCTGTACGGGCTTATCTCAATCATTGTACTATCAATACTCCTCATGAGCTTCTTCATATTGCGACACTGGAAGGAGCCGGAGAGGATAGGTGTCAGCTTCTCGCAGTACCAGGCAGAAAGATATGGTATGGATTGGCGAACCGCCTACACCGCCGTTCTTGATGAGTTGCAATTCAAACACCTTCGTCTGGCTGCATACTGGGACCAGCTCGAGCCACAGCCCGGGCAGTATGATTTTTCGCAAACCGACTGGATGCTTGATGAGGCTGCGAAGCGCGGAGCAAAAGTAAAGCTCGTCATCGGCCAGAAGCTCATTCGCGTGCCAGAGTGCTACTACCCTTCCTGGCTGGATAAAAATAACCCCGATCTCGTAGCGGACAGAGCAAATCAGATGCTGGCTCAGGTCGTGCAACGATACAAACATCATCCTGCACTCGAATCATGGCAGCTCGAGAATGAGTTCTTGCTTCATTCTTTTGGCGAATGCCCGACTCAAAATCTCACTACCCAAGCTCTACGGCGAGAGCTAGCAACCGTGCGTGCCGTTGACCCCAAAACGCCAATCATCCTCACGCAATCCGACCAGTGGGGCTGGCCAATTGTCGGGCCAATGACAGAATTCTACGGTTTCTCTATGTACCGCACGGTCTGGAATAGTACGTTCGGCTATTATCGCTACCCTCAGCGCGGCATCTATAACTGGTGGAAGGCAGCACTCATCGAAGCATTTCACCCTGGCACCACCGCGACAATTCATGAGCTACAAGGCGAAGCATGGGGACCGCGCGGCAATGAGAACCTAAGCTACGAGGAAGCACAGCGCTCGATGAGTATCGCTCAACTCAAAGACAACGTAGCCTACGCACGAGAAACAAATATTCGTCGTTTTGATCTGTGGGGTGCTGAGTGGTGGTATGCGATGAAGCAACAAGGCCATACCGAGTATTGGGACTATATTCGCTCGCTCGAAAAATAACTCGACCAAACTCTAACTTCGGCCAAGCAGTCGGCGGATCGGATCCGATTTTTGCTTTTGCTTCAATGCCTGGTCATACCCTGTGAGGACAGCTTCTGCAGATTTTCGCCAGCTATAGCGCTTCACACAAGCAGCCCCGTGTTTGATGAGCTCGGCTTGCTTCCTCGGGTCATCCAATACCTCACTGATAGCACGAGCAATATCCGCATCCTTGCGACCATCAAAGTACACGGCTGCGTCACCAAATACTTCTGGCATACAGGTAGCGTCGGAGCTCACCACCGGTAAACCATAGCTCATCGCTTCTAGGCCCGGTATACCAAAGCCCTCGGACAAAGATGGTAATGCGTAGAGACTCGCCGCACTATACAACCCAACGAGCTCAGCATCAGTTACACGATCGGTAAAGATCACATCTTGCGTAAGCTTTTGCTTCACAACGAGCTTTTCGAGCTGAGCGTGGAATTCGTCTTTTTTACCAGCTATAACAAGCTGGACTGGCTGCTTTCTCTCTGCGTTAATGATCGGAAGTGCATTGATCAAACGAGTAAGGTTTTTGTGCGGATAGGCATTTCCCACATGCATAATGAACGGCTTGGTAATGCCAAGTTTTTTGAGATTCACGCGCCCATGCTTCATGGGTATGTCCGCGGCATTGTATGTCACTAGTATTTTTTCCTTAGGAACACGATATCGCTTCACTACATCATCCAGCACAAATTTGCTGGGCGTAAAGATTATCCGACTACGCTTGACTGCGGTCTTCAGCACGTGTCTCATCACTACATCCTTGAGTGTGTAGGTAAATGGCGCAAGTAGCCCACCGCGGATGTTCTTAAAGCGCAGTAGAGTCAGGTCATGAATCGTCACCACAAACGGCTGATAATATTGCAAAGGAATGTTGAAGTTAGCAAAGTGTACCAGGTCAGGCTTCATCTCACTCAGCAGTTTTGGCAACATGAGCTGTTCTTGAGGTGTATACCAGCCGATATTTGTCACTTGACGCTCCAGGTGCCGGAGTTCTTTGGGGAGCTGATCTACGTCTTCTTCGCGCATTAACAGCACCAGCTCATGCTCATGTTTTATTGCCACTAGCTCGATGAGAATATTTTCTATGTAGCGCCCTATGCCAGTCTGCTTAAGCCAGCGAGCGTCGACGACTATTCTTGCCATACCATCATTATACCTGATACTAAAGCTTGAAGCGGCTTCATGACAGCTGTGCTTGCCTTGATCATTCATCGCAGCTAGGATACGACACGTCCCCTACTTGGTTTCGAGATAAGCTCGAACACAGAAAGGTGCACCTTATGAAAATTCGGAGGGTGAGCCGAGCGCGACAGACAGGTGTCGTTCTCGGCGTGGTCTTCGGGAGTCTCGGGATTCCGTTCGTCGCGTCCGCAACCAATGTCGGCGAAGGTAGTGGTGAGCAGTCACACCAGGGCTGGATGCAGGCTTACGCTCGCATTGGCGGACAAGGTACGATTGGTCTGCCAGAAAATGCGATTCATGTATGGAATGCAGGATGCATTCAGGACTTCGGAGGAGGTAGGTTTGTCGATGCAGCACTTATGTCACCAGACTGCCGAGGCAATGTATACCCTGTAGTCGGGAATCACTGGTCGTATGTGAGTGCTGTCGGGACGTACTGGACGGGGTACCCGCGCAACGATTCACACCGCTGGAATGCTGGATGGACACAAGACTTCGATGGTGGGAAGTGGGGACCCACTCTCATCATGAGGGGCGATGCTGTCGGCAGAGCGTTCAGTGTGCATAACGGTATGCGCGATTATTACATCAGCATCGGTGGGAGTGCCAGCTATCTCGGCTACCCCACCAGCGACGAGTACAAGTGGGACTCCTACGTACGCCAAGACTTCCAGGGTGGGTCGCTCACCTGGAGAAGTGATCAATGGGTGCGGCCGCTTCAGACCATGACACCCCAGGAACAAGCTGCGGTCAACTGGGTGATAGCAGAGAAGAACTCACCGGATCCGTCCTGGAGCGACCAATTCAGGCGCCCATGGTCAGGGTACTGCGAGGGTTTCGTAGAAGTTGCCTTCGGTACTCGTGGCAGATCCTGGTCGGCCGATGAGCACTACAAGTACCGTAAAGACCGTGGCCAAATCCATATCGACACAAATCCACCAGCAGGTGTCTTTGTGTTTTACGTTGGCCACATAGGGCTCTCGATCGGAGACGGCCAAGTCATCTCAACTCAAGGCTACGAGGGACAGCGTATACCTGTCGCGCAGCACCGAGTACTTGGCCTTGCAAACAAATATCTTGGATGGGCACGTTTCGACGGGACGTGGCCACGTTAACAATTCAAGGCCTCCTAGCATTGGAGGCCTGTTTTTATGCGTATCAAATGCGCAGCCAGATACTATATATCGCTCACCGAACAAAAACCGGGTATACTGCAAGATATAAATTCAGAACGCCATGAAGAAAAAAGAAGATTTTAGTTTCTCCCTCCCCTATAGTGATGACATAGATCACCGCCACTGGTTTATCATCATTGGCCTCGTATTGTTGTTAGGAGGTTTTTTTACATTGGGTGTGATGCGCGTAGCGTATCGTGGCAAAATACTTCCTGGAGCACAGGCTTATGGCATATATCTCGGCGGACTCACTAAGGAAGAAGGCGTACAGCTTATCGACTCGATGAGTAAAAAGTATCGCGAGGGTCAGACCGTGACTATCACTACTCCAGATAAAAAAATAGCAATTAAAGCATTGGATCTTTCACTCACTCACACCTCTAGCCCAGTAATCGACGAACTGTATGCCACTGGTCGGCAAGGATGGATCAATCAACAGCTCTGGGATGAGTTCCTTCTACTCATTGGCGCCACGTCTCCTCGTAGTGCCCAGGTCCAATTCGATGGCGCGAAGGTGGCACAGGCCTTGTCAACAGAGATGGATACAGTAAATACAGTTGTAGTCGATCCAAGGTTAGCCGTCAGCAATGAAAGCGTAACAATCACCGAAGCGCAACCTGGCACACGCGTTTCCCTCAGCAAAACACTTGGCGAGATACAAGCTGCAGCGGGCCGCTTCGAGCAGGCTCACGTCAGGCTACAAACCTACACCATCGAGTCAGGGGTGCAAACATCAGACCTCGCCGCAAAACAATCTCGCATTGCCTACTTCGTAAAGAATCCACTCAAACTCACGTATGACACACGAAGCTGGGAAATTTCAGCTCAAGACATTGCAAGCTGGATAGGGAGTTCATCTCCTCCTCCCCTTAGCACAGATATACTTCATCGCGCATATCTTGATCCAAGTTATACAAATACGCGTACAGGTTTCTCGAAGTCGCGCATTGAGGAAACACTAAACCAAATTGCAGGACAGATTAATCAAACTGCTGTCGATGCCAAACTCACGATTAGCGGGGAGCGAGCTACGGTCTTCCAACAATCACGCGATGGTCTTGCACTTGATGCCGCGGCCACGGCCGACAAGATACTCGAGCAACTAAGTCTGGATAGTCGTACACTTGCGCTGTCCGATACTGCCACCATCCCGCTGGTTGTCTCCGTAACAAAAGCCGATATCTCTGACGAAACTATCGACCGACTCGGCATTAAGGAGCTCCTCTCTGAGGGCGTTAGTTACTTCCCTGGATCGCCAGCCAACCGTCTCCAAAACATTCGACAAGGAACGGCACGCTACGAAGGAGTGCTCCTGAAGCCAGGACAGGTCTTTAGTTTTGGTGAACTACTCGGAGAAGTTGGCCCGGAGACTGGCTATGCTCCTGGACTCATTATCCTTGGCGACCACGAAGAGAAGGCATACGGCGGAGGTCTGTGCCAAGTAAGCTCAACGGCGTTTCGAGCTGCTCTCCTGGCAGGCTTACCGATTCTTGAGCGCACAAATCATGCCTTTGCGGTTTCTTACTATACGGCTCCGTTTGGAGTACCAGGTGTAGATGCGACCATATACTATCCGCAAGTTGATTTTAAGTTTAAAAATGACACCGACAACTACATCCTAATCCAGACAGAACTCAGGGGTACAACCTTAAAGTTTCGCTTCTATGGCACTAAGAAGAAGAGTGGCATTATCCGCGGGCCATTCTTCATTTCGGGAAGCAATGATGCAAATGCACCATCGCGAACCGTTTTTTATCGAGATGTTATCGTCGATGGTCAAGTCACAAAGACCGATACATTCTACACAAACTACAAGTCAGCTCTCGACTTTCCTATTGTTGACTAGGGCAGCGAGATACTTAATTCAGCAGTTATTCTGCTGCAGTCTTCGCTTTGATCACTACCTTACGGTATGGCTCCCGACCAATGCTCTCAGTTTCTAGATCTTCTTTGTCAGCGAGTACCATATGTACGATGCGACGCTCAAAAGCACTCATTGGCTTGAGTTGGAACTCTTTACCATACTGCTGCACCTTATGAGCTGCGTCCTCGGCAATTCGCATAATCTTCTCTATGCGATCTTTCTTATAATTCGAGATGTCTAGCGTCACAAATGGCGCATCAGGGATCCGCGTTCGCAGGAGTGCGTTCAATATCTGCTGCACCGCATGAAGACTTTCGCCTTTTCGTCCGATCAATACAGCATGATCATCTACGGCCACAGCAAGGATCCTACGACTTTCGAGTTGGTCTTCATACACAGTAAACTCGTCGAAGCCTAGTGATTTTAGTAGGCCTTGCAGAATCTCTTTGCCGGCTTCTATGTGCTGATCTTCAATCACCTATTTTCCCCCTTTAGCTCGTTTCTTTGGCGTCTTCGTGCGTGAGCCTGTCGCAGTAGAGCGCACGCGCGTCACTACTTCCGCTTCTTCCATTTTCTCCACTTCACCAGTCGCAGTGAGTGTTTGCTGGAGCATACTTACTAGGTTTGACACCGACCAATAGAGCGGCAGTGCAGCGACCGTCGTATAGCCAATCCAAGCAGTCAATAATGGGAAGATATACATCATGCTCCGATTTGCTGCCGCCGAAGGGTCATTCGGATCAGATTGAGCAGGAGTGATTTGCTTCACTTGTAAGAATTGAGTCGCGCCAGCAATGATCGCAAAGAGAATGTTGTTGTGGGCTGATAGGTTGACGATTCCAAAAAGCTTGGGCTGGAAAAGTTCTGGTCGAGCAAGCACTTCTTTCATGAAGCTTAAGTTTTTAACGGGCTCGTAGAGATACTGTTGGAACCCACTGACTCCACTGGCTGCATGAGAAAAAACAACAAACAAGCCGATAAGAAACGGAAACTGGATAAGCAAGGGGAGACATGAAGCCAGTGGATTAATCTCTTTCTCCTTGTACAGCTGCATGAGTAGTTCACTTTCTTTTTGTCGATCACCACCAGCTTTTTGTTTGAGGAGTGCTATTTCCGGCTGCAGCGCCTGCATCTTCTTCTGGGAATGCAGCTGGCGCGCCATCACAGGCCAAAGCGCGAAACGAATAGCAGCAGTAAGGATAATAACAGCTATGCCGAAGTCATGACCCGGTAGGTAGTTATAGAGAACAAACAGTATATTCGCAAAAGGCTTAACAAAAATCGCTTCGAGCATAATTATCCTTTCTTATTATGAGTGCTTGGCACTGGGTCATGTCCACCTACTGCCCATGGGTGGCAGCGCATTACTCTCCGAACAGCAAGTGAACTCCCCTTACTCGCCCCATACCGCGTGATTGCTTCGAGGGCATAGTCACTACAGCTTGGATAATACCGGCAACAGCCATAGGGATAGAACACCTTGAGAAGACCGTGGTCGGGTGAGAGCGTGTGTTGGTAGGCCCGAATTGTGATAAGGAGTGCAGACTGCATACTAGTGATTTACTACTCCGAGTCGCTTCAGACCGCCAAGGATCTCGTCTTGGAGTGCAGCTGGCTTTACGCCCTCTAGGTTTGTGTTGATATATATCAGTATATCAAAGTGTACCTGAAGGTTTGGGTACATTTCACGCACAATCTCCACTACACGTCGACGGTTGCGATTACGAACGGTAGCGCGCTTATCTACTTTCTTAGAGATCACCACACTAGTACGAGGTCCGGCGATACGGCTCGAGAGCGCATAGATCTTGAGATTGGCCGTACGCCAAGATCGGCCGCGTTTGAGAACGCGCACGATGTCTCGATTCTGTCGCAAGCGCAGAGATCGCGCGAGCATTCCCCTCCTCTCTAGACGGCTACTCGAGCTCGGCCCTTCAAGCGACGGCGCTTAAGGACGGCGCGACCAACTCTAGTCTTCATACGTGCCATGAATCCATGGACTCGCTGGCGACGTCGTTTTTTGGGCTGATGTGTCCGTTTCATATCCGACGTATTATACCTGTAGAGAGTATGTTTTGGCAAGTCTTTTCACTATCTTATCCAGAGACATACCGTCCACATATCCACAGATTGTCATAAAATTGGGGATACTATGTGGATAAAGCCTTGGCAAAGCCTGTGGATAACCGCTAGAATAGGAGTAACAAAGGAGGTGAGGGGTGACGAGGACGGGGAATCCTGCAAAGTCCGCGGGATCATCAAACCCGGATCTAGGTTTGATTTGGCAGCGTGTCTTGGGTGAATTAGAAGTTTCGGTTACGAGTCATAGCTTCAAGACTTTTCTACAGCCGACCGAACTACTTGGTGTAGATAAAGACGGTACAGAGGCGGTTATATCTGTGCCTAACCCATTTTCAAGTGCCCAGATCAAGGCACGCTTCGAGGCAACGATTATCGATGCGCTCCATTCCCACTTCCCTTCTCTGACTCGGTTAGCCTTCAAAGTAATTACTACTCGGAAGCCAATGAAGAAGGATGCTGCCGATAGCCTCTTCTCTTCATCTGGACTAAAGAACAGCTCGCCCGATGGGCCACAGCCGCAAGCTAATATCTTTGATAAGCAGAATCACTTACTCGACCGGTATAACTTCCAAAATTTTGTCGTTGGCTCTTCTAATCGCTTAGCATACTCAGCTGGCCAGCTCGTAGCCGAAAAGCCGGGTACTAACTACAATCCTCTCTTCCTCTATGGCCCAGCCGGTGTCGGAAAAACACACTTGATGTGGGCGATGTATGGCGAGATTAAGCGCTTGAATCCAGATCTAGAACTCCTCTATATAACAATCGAAGAGTTCTATAAGTCTTTTGTAGATTCGGTACGCAAGTCTGAAGCCTTTACTAATAAGTATCGCGAGGTGGATGTGCTCTTTGTGGATGACATTCAGTTTATTAAGAAGAAAGAAACTACTCAAGAGGAATTTTTTCACACATTCAACAGCCTGCACCAAGCAAACAAGCAAATTGTTATCTGCTCTGACCGACCGCCTAAGGAAATTCCAGAACTTGAAGAGCGTCTTCGAAGCCGTTTCGAGTGGGGAATGGTGGTTGATATGCAGCCGCCAGATCTCGAGACGCGTGTCGCCATCATCCAGTCGAAAGCTGAGGCGAGGCAATTTGCGATGACACTTGATATAGCCGAGGCTATCGCCGAAAAGATCTCCGCAAATATCCGCGAGCTCGAGGGGGGATTCAATCGAGTACTCATGCACTGTGAGCTCCACAACCAACCAGCTAGTGTTGAAATAGTCGAGGAAGTGCTTGGCAAAGGTCAGACTATGACTGCTCGCCGCAAAATGAGTCCGAAGCAAGTGATTTCTGAAATCGCACGCTACTACGGGGTAAGTATGGAGGATATTCTCGGGAAGAAGCGCAGTAGAGAGATCGTTATGCCACGTCAAATCTCGATGTACATATTACGCAGCGAGTTTGATCTGTCATTCCCTCAGATCGGCTCACATCTTGGAGGTAGGGATCACACCACGATTATGTATGGCTACGAAAAAATTGAAGCTCTAGTGTCGAAGAAAGACACAATCGTCCGCGATATTCAGGATGTGAGACAACGTATTCTTCAGGAAGGAGCAGTGACATAATGAGGAGAAGTTCGGTTTTTGTCCACAGTATTGGGGATAAACTGGGGAAAGGTCCTAAAAAAGCGTGGAAAAACTTGTGGGATACTCGTGGAATATCTGCCTATAAGACTAGGAGAAACCGTGGACAAGCTATGAGTTATCCTCACCTCAACGATATATGTGTTAGTTATCCACTTTTCTCTCCAAAACAAACCCCCAACATTATCAGCAAGCTATCCACACTCAACCGCTTCCTCGCCCTCGATCAAAACAGTACATATTACTGCCTCTCCCCAGTTTCCACAGCGCCCATTACCACCACCACCATTAATATATATAAGAATTAAAGGGGTCACAGAATTCATGAAAATCTCACTCACACAAGAAAAATTAGCGAAGGCAATAAACACGGTTGGCCGTGTAGTGGGATCACGTACAAGTCTACCGATACTCGCTAACATTCTCTTAGAAGCTAAGGATGGGTCACTTACACTTACGTCTACCAATCTAGAAATAGCACTTATTGTTACAATCGGCTGCAAGGTTGAGCAGCCAGGTACCATCTCTGTCCCCGCCCGCTTGATTAATGAGGTTATACAGAGCTTACAGAGTGATAAGGTGCAGCTCATCGCAAATGGTGACACACTTGAGATATCGGCAGCTCATACACAAGTAAGCGTTCAGGGAATAGCGAGTGATGAGTTCCCTGCTATTCCGAGTGTTGATGAGAAGCAATCGATCAAGCTTCCAAGTCAGCTCATGAAGGATTTACTCGATCGTGTATCAAAAGCCGCATCACTCGATGAGTCGCGTCCGGTTTTAGCCGGTGTCTATATCCACACCGATGACTCATTCCTGACTCTAGCTGCGACTGATAGCTATCGACTCGCCGAAGAGAAAGTAGTCTTGAAGGATTTACCAAATTTCCAAGCCATTCTCCCAATTCGTACGGTCCAGGAAGTTATTCGACTCATTAATCCTGAAGAAAGTGCTGAGATAGAGCTGGTAGTCGGTGAAAATGAGACAAAGTTTTCCTCTGGAGATACAACCCTTATTTCTCGACTCATAGATGGTAATTTCCCCAACTACAGCCAAATTATCCCCAGTGAATCAAAGACGACTCTCACCTGTCAGCGCGATGAGTTGGTAGCTGCCACTCGTCTAGCGGGTGTCTTTGCGCGGGAAAGTGCACATACTGTGCGAGTGACAATAGATGATGGACTTATGAAGATCTACGCAGAAGCCGCACAAGTTGGTCAGAATACTTCAGAGGTGCCGATAGAGCTTAAAGGTGCTCCTACCGAGATTTCGCTCAATGCTCGATTTCTGCTAGATGCGCTTGGTGCATACTCTGAGCCTATGGTCGAACTCAAGCTCAATGACAAACTGGATCCATGTGTGGTGGTGCCGATGCAGGCTGATGCAAAGTCGACACAGCAGAGCCTTCACTTGATCATGCCATTGCGTAGCTAGTGGCACAGCAGCATGCTTCAGAAGCTTCAACTCACCCATTTTCGCTCATATGACCAGCTTACGCTTGATCTTGAGGAGCGCGTGACAGTTATCTTGGGACCAAATGCTACTGGCAAAACAAATATCCTAGAGGCTGTGTACGTGGCTGCTACAGGTCAGTCATTTCGTGCTGATGATCAGGCGCTGATCACAGACAATCAGCAAGGATTTCGCGTCGATGTTGACTATGATGACGAGAGGCTATCGGTGGTTTATCGTCTTAGCCCCCGGCGCCAGAAGCGTTTTCTGCGTAATGAAGTGGGCGTAAGTCGCCATACTCTTCTCGGTCTGCATCCGATCGTACTCTTTGAGCCTGGCGACCTCCAGCTTCTTAGTGGACCCCCTACATCAAGGCGACACTACATAGATATGCTCCTTATGCAGACAAGTGAGCAGTATCGTCGAGCACTTATGCTCTATAAGCGGCTCATGAAACAGCGTAATAGCCTGCTCTTTAGAAACAAACGCTCATCACTACCTATCGAAAAGCTTGATGACCAGCTTTTCATCCTCGATACACAGCTTACTGAGCCGACAGAACATATACATCACGCTCGGCAATCTTTTCTCACCTGGCTTGAACCTCACCTCATTCGTTATGTTGAGCACATCGCGCACAGTACCCCAAATCTTTCGATTCGCTACCTTGAGCGATCGAGCGATTTCTTGAGTCGCCTACAAGAGAGTCGGACTCGTGATATTGCGGTAGGAACCACCACCACCGGCCCGCATCGAGAGGATTGGCAAATCTTTCGGTCGGATGTATTACTACAGGACACTGCTTCACGGGGTGAAAATAGGACCGTCCTACTCGCACTAAAGCTCTGTGAGGTGCATTACATACAAGAGAAAAAAGATGGCATCACGCCCACGCTTCTCCTTGATGATGTGTTTAGCGAGCTAGATGAATCTCGTAGGCATCTCCTTGTCGATGTCCTGAGTGATGTGCAGACGATTATTACTACGACAGATATCGATAAGCGCCTTGATCTGCCAGCACAAACAATCGATCTTACACGCCGCGTAGGTGGTAGTGTATGAGTTTCGAGAGCTTAGGTGATCTTCTTGCTCATAAAAACATCGATCACACAGATGATCTTATGGCATTCTTTGAGCAAGTGCGCAAAGTGATTCGAGCTCAGGCGCACGTAGAGGTGGAGTCGATTCGCTATAAAAATAACATCGTCGGAGTGACGGCTGGAAGCTCACTCGAGGCCAGTGAGATTCGACTGCGACATATACAGATTGAGCGGACACTGCGAAAAATAACTGGCCGTACCATTACTCGTGTGACCGTACGGGTTGGCGGTTAAATTTGTGGAACGCTTAGTACTCGTAATTCAGTATTCTCTCGCCCGTACTAATTGACTGAGGATTACTAAAGAACTCGAGACGTGTAGTGCGAATGTCTTTGTTTTTTGTTGATATCATTGATTTAAATTCTTCGTATGAAGCGTCGAAATCAGTACCAACCATTGATGCGGTTATCGTATTGTCGGGGCCGTTTAATACAACAGATTTTGTAAATGCTTTGGCGTCCACTTCGCTATATGATAAGCCTAGTGTAGGCTTGAGCCCAGTAGGCGGATTAATGAGCCACAGATTATGGGAAGTGTCTATGGCTGCATAGACATCCTTACCCTGTATTACTAATCTATACCACTGTGTGTACTCCTGAAGTTTAAGTTTATTAAACTTCAGGGTGCGTATGTTATCGCCCCGAAGCTCTATTGCGGCTAAGTTTTCTTGCGTATTGTCTTTTATCTCCGCGTTCAAGAATACCTGAGATGTAACAGGGAGATCATCCTGTAGGCCACCTATATACGAGTCGGAAATAGTGCTAACATCTTTCGTTTTTGTTGATATTTTCTTTAGCTTCACTGGTTCATCTTGGTCTTCCCCAGCGCTTCCCGTCTGATAGACTACCGTTGCGTTTGCTTGTGAAATCACAGCCGAAACCGCAAGTTCGTCTAGTTTTACAAATGTACTATCGGGCTTCAGGTAGCCTATCTGCTTACTCTCGCCCGCTTTACGGAGGATCCAAGGGATACTATCACGGATACCAATCAATGAGTCGTAGGTCTGAAGTGCAGAAAAGCGTACTTCCTGGGCTGTCGTTTCAATTACAACTGTGTCGCCTTTTCGACATAGGAGGTAGATCGTGTTGTTGTCGATGTATGCTTTGTCGATTACCTCACCAGACTTACATTGGAGTAGTGTGGGCTTTTTCTGATTTATCGAATAACTCCACCAGTCAGCTCGGTCTATAGGGCTGAATTCATCGGTAGCTGGGAGTAGTTTATTGAGGATATCATCATCTTCATAGCTTATGGCGCGGAAGATAACCGTCGAATTATCCTGACTATAGGTTAGTTGTTCGATTTTTGGGAAAAATAATGGAGAGCTAAGATCCGTGATGGTCCCCTTCTCAAAATTATAGGTATGAAAATTATAGCCACTAAAGAACAGTATCTCTGAATCGCTAATTTGCTTCGGAAATCGGATGTTTTCAGCTTGGAGCACCATCTTTGAACTATCTATCGTCGAGAATTGTACATAGAGTGCATACACCCCCCACATCAAGAGTGCTGTAACTGCAGCTCCAATGAGAGTGAATTTGAGTCGATTAAAGTTCATCGGCAATTCCTCGATCCCGATGATGCTGTAGAGGTTGAGTCGGGACCTTTGATTGATACATGAATATGATCTTTATGTCCGTTCATTGTTGCTGAGCCGTAACTATGAGGGTTTCCGCCATCCAGGTTTGAGCTCCCAGCTGGTACGGGATTGAATATGAGTTCGTCTAGGTCTAGTGCTACGCGATTATCATACAGCCACTTATGCATAGCGTCACCATTGGCCTTATCAGGCCCTTCGACATTTCCTATATCCATAGCGCGTCCTCTGTAGTGGATCGAGATAGAGCCATTTGCGGTACATTTGTCGTGGTCCGACTTGGTCGCACTGACACGCACGGGAAACTTACCTTGCTCTACAAGGGCCAGCATAAGACCCACTAGTCTGTCTGTGACGATGCCGTTCTGTATGTCATTTTTATTCACAGTATCAGCAGTAAATAATGGATTACCAAGTAATCTAGCATTGAGAGCTGATCGCTCACCTGTGACGAGACCCCCACCACCTCCCGGGGGATCTGCAGTAGGAGTACAGCCTGACCCTGGTGTGGGGGATGGTGAGACTGAAGTGCTAGGAGCTGGGGTAGTAGGTACTGGAGCGGGTGTGGCGTCATTGCAGGCGATGGCGGCCCCAGCTCGATTAATGACGAGCTGTATCCAGTTTTTCATATTTATGACATATTGATTGGTGTTACATGTCCCATCTCCAGGCACAAAGACTGGTGGACAGTATATCGACATGACATCATAGATAGTTTTTGCACCACGATTATCGATATAGCCACGAATGAGAAGTGCTTGATCCATAATTGCCTCCTCAAAGGTTGGGTATTGGGCATATCTTCCACATGTAGGTCGGCCTCGGCGTGCCTTAATACCAAAAGGATTATTTGAGCATGGTAGACCACTTCCTACTTTTCCTAAGACGGTTTCCATGCGGCCGATATTTACGGTGAGCATAGGATTTACTCCATACCGCTTGCCGGCCTGTACGAACGTAGAGCCTTTACCGATGAGAGGACTTCTTGGGTTTACTGACTTAATATATTCATCGATGGCGACTCCAAATGCAGCTTCGTCTTTTACGGTCGGATAGTAGATACCGATACAGGCAGTGTCGGCGGGATAAGCTTGCGGTGTAGTCCCGACACTTCCACTTGGACAGCATTGCGTAGTGCTTGGCGCAGGATCAGGTGCAGCTACGCTCGACGTGATCGTAGTGATAAGGGCGTTGTTGAGTGCCTTAGCGCCATCAGTAGTGTTGTGGATGCCGTCACTTGTAAATGCTACAGATGGAGTCTCAGCACCACTATAGGCTACTGGATCACCACTCGGGAAATGGATCTTATATCTACTTATTACAGCTGTACCAAGCTTTGTTGCCTGCGCATATATGGCGACGTTTTTCTCTCGACCCTTGATGTCATCCTCGCGGTCAAGTCGCACGGCAACATCTATGAGGAAGATAGTCACGGATGAGTTTGCGGTCTTAATGATATCTACGAGTCTCTGAAGGTTTCCGGCAAAATTCTCTTCATTGTTTGTACCTAGCTCTATTACCACCACCTTAGCGCCTTTTATAGCGTCAGTATTTTCGTTAGCGATATCAAAGCCAGACTTGCGCGGACCGGTAGTGCCTGGATAGTTTATGCGCCGACTCCCCTCTACCTGCAGATTTGCTGTAAAGCCTTTGTTGGATAGATCGGTTTCTAGGCCTGCAGCCTTCATGCCTACACCAATCGAGTCACCGATCATGAAGAGTCCACCACCAGTGATTGGTCCAGTAGACGTAGTGCTTCCTGTGGAGGCTGCTGTACTATCGTCACATCCTGCTACTTCTGCAGTTCTGTCGTACATGGGATTGCGCTCGATATTGCGTCTCTGCTCCGATATTGTAGAGGTTTTATCAGCGGGATTCGGCACAGGACTCGCAGCAGATGTGATACTCGGGAGAAATGCACATGTAAGAGCAAATAGGCTTATGAAGATAGTGCGCAAGATGTTTTTTGGAGTTTTTCTCATATTAGTTTCCATTCGTTGACCAGTGCCATGGCTCACTTGGCAGGTTCTTAAAGCCATACTGTGCTGCATGGTATTTCATCCAGAGAAAGCCGCTAGACCCACGAGTAAGCGTGCCGCCTCCTTGTGTAAAGTCAATTGCTTCACCGGCCTCGTGCATAGATCTACCTGGGCGCGCTGTAGGTGGGCGGCATGTCGTTGCTGCAGCATAGTAAATGTCAGCGCAGTGATTGTTGATGCGAGCTTGCACCTGGGACTCATGAGTGCGATATCCACCACCACCCAAATTCACTCCATCTGCGGCAGCAGCATTAAAGAGATTGAGGAGATTCGCTGCGACCGTCACACTCACGGTGGTGTTCTTGACGCGACACAGACGCATGGTGAATTCAAACACCTTGCCTGGGCCGTACTTCGTACCAGTGTCCGCGTCACTTGTTCCTGGAGGACATGGAGCATTACGATCGCCAGAGGGTGGTGAAACTGTGCCTGGCCCAGGACCATCTGTTGCGTCCACATCCTCTTCACCGGCATCACTCTGTGCATTGAGGGTCGGGTCTTCTTTCGAAGGGTCAGACAGGTATACCAGGGCATCTGCCTGCAGCATATTGAAATGATATACGCGGAACATGAAGGAGAGGTCGCGACGATCTTGACTGTTCGCAGAGAGGTTTATGCTATTTGGGTTGTTTAAAAATCGGTCGATCACACTCACATTTGAGAGAGCCTTTGGCGCACCGTTACTGCCGGCGGTCTGGGTGTCATAGAGTTCTTTACAGAAGTTTTTGTAGAGATTTACCTGCTGAGCATTGTCTTCATCTGGGTTATTGAGATAGAAACGGTCAGGCATAAACTCACGCATACAGAGCTCCCATTGATACATCACGAGCGCAGCACGCGGGTTTGATTCGATCACCTTCTCTATCGCTTTCCCATTCTCAATCACTGGCACATCGTAGAATCCAGGAGGATAGCCAGCTGGATCGATGTGGAGATTATCTATCTCGTGGCTTGAAGCCGCGGCTGCCACATGGCTTTTGCCCGTCAAAGTGTACGCGAGAGAGTCACGCCCGCCGACGAGATTGCGGGCTGGGTTGAAGAGATTCCCCACTAGAGAAGCGACGTTTGCCGGTATATTTTGTGGGTAGTCGGTAAACGCTACCTGTAGGCGGCTCGTAAGTGAGCGGGGATTATCACGAGCGAAAAGTCGGCCGAGTAACCCTTGCGACTGATCTTCATATATCGCGATAGCGTTGGTGGTGTTCTCGGCAGCAATTGCTTCATTTTGATTGAAGAACTGCCCACCCATGGCGATAATGAGGCTATCTTTGTAAGCAAGTGCACCGATTGATTGGCGATTGTAATTTGCGGGACCATTCTCGACTCCTGAAGTGCCATTATTACTCGCAGTAAGGATGAGCCGCTTGACGACATCGCCGATCGTGACATTATTCATAGCTGCGTTCGGATCAAGCACGGTACCATTACTTGTGCGTTTGTAACTATCGAGTTGTCCAGCGGCCGCTTTAAAAGTCCGGTACATACTATTATAGAAACTTTGAAGCTGTGAGTAGCTTTGTCGTTGTGTAAGCCCGTCTATCGATCCTGAGGCAAGCCCTGAGAAATCAGTCTCATCACCAGATGTGCAGTTGATTTCTAAGATGCGATTAAAGGAGTCGAGTATGACTTCGCTCTGCGTGTCATTATATATCCCCTGAGCAGCTGCTTTTTTATTTGGACCACCAAATATCTTTGATATCGCATCGGCTGAGATTGTCTCTCCGGTTAGTCGACCATTGACAGCATAGTTATACTCCTGTGATTTGCCAATCCCGAGTACTTTATACGCATCAGCACCCCATTCTCTAAGATCTGGGAAGAACGATTTAGATGTGTCATCATAGGTGATTATCGAAAACGCTGCATTCGCCTCAGATTTTATTCTGTCTTTGACGGCTTGCTTATAGTTTTTTGATGCGGTAGCGTTCTGATCGGTCATGAAGCGCTGATAAATCTGACACATGGTGTTGAGGATAGCTGCTTGCGCACGTGCCTTTTTTACTGGGTCGGGGTTATTCACATCGTCTTCGTCTGGGATACGAGCATAGAAGACGATATCATCAGGCTTCACGCCACAAATCAGATCATGTTTTGCCTTTGCAATAGCGTTGTCCCATGAAGGTTTCTGCGGAAAGTCATAATTATTCGCGCAGTTTGCTACTCGTGTATCCATGAGGCCGTCAGTCGGATAGAGATATTTGTCGGTGTTTGGATTATTCACCTTCGGAGTAGGGTCGTCATTCTTTGGCTTATTGTTTTCGACACCTTTTCCGCTACTCTGCCACACACGACTGAGAGTCTTGTCGCGCAGTATCTGCTTAATCTCACCCTCACTCTTCCCTACAAGCTCACCGCCAAACTCAGGTGAAGCGTATGCATACCTGATACCGAGTTTTTTGTTGAGGTTATCGCGAATGTATTGTGATCGCATGATGGCATTGAATACCGGGTAACTACGATCGATACAGTTAGCGCGAGCGATTCCTTGCACATCTTCAGTTTCGTTTTTGATAGTGACTGAGTCGATGATTGATCGCTTCTTGCCGTCGGGCCGCACTACCTCAGATGTCTTTATGTCACAATTCACATCAGGAATGACAGATTGGTACTTCGCTTTTTCCCAATCAATATTTGCGAGCTTGTATTCGAGTGTCCCTTCCTTGGGCATGCTCGCTGGGTTGAAGTTGGTGGTTGCTGCGAGCGCGTGACCATCTTTTCCGACTGGCACTTCGTATGCTAAGCGGCCGGCCACACCTTGATCGATTTGGGTGGAGATAGACAGTCCGAGATAGTGCTTCGCGATCTTCCAGCCCGACTTGAGTGTGTTTGATGGTGAACCGAAGAGGGATGCGACGATCAAGATGACGAAAAACATCATGATAAATTGCCAGGAGCTCATAATGAGTGCGGCGTATAGGAAGTAGCGATCTTTGATATCGACACCGATTGCCTTACCGATCTTCTTGATACCGTCCATTGCTTTAACGACGGCCTTTCCTGCGCCTGTTGCGGAGAGAGCAGTACGCGCTCCAGCTGCTGCTACGTCGGCAGCTGCAGCCCCTGCGCCGTGCTTTTTAGCGGTCTCACTGGCATTCTTTATCTTCTTGGCAAGGTTCGCACCTTCTCCGATAGGGGTACCTTTTGCTCGCTTAGAGACTTTATCGAGACCTTTATCAACTCCTTTACTGATCGCGCCTTTCTTTGAGTCGCTCTTCCCTCCGCCTATGCCAGCGGCCGATGATCCAGAGAGTCCACCACCACCCCCTGAGCCGCCTCCTGAGAAATCTCTGGATCGTGCGGCCTGTGTGAGTGGCGAGTTGCTTCCGCCCGACGCGTTCTTCGCTAACCCATCTCCAGCTGACTTCTTGCCGCCAAAAGATGGAAGATCTCGATATCGACGACGCTCACTGCGATCATGGTCGAACAGACGATCATGCATGATTAGTCTTCGTCATCCCCTAGTGCTGGCGCATATTCTTGATCAGGCTGCATCTCACCTACCGTGGCGGTCGGTACTTCTTTTGTTGTAGTAGTGTCTTCTGTTGGCGGGTTGGGGTCAATGAGGGGCTGCTGAGCTTGTGGGACTTCAGCTTGCTCATGCTTGTTTCCGTAGCCGTTGATCACTTCCGCACCTTGCGCCTCTACTTCTGCATTCTGCTGAGCTTGTTGCTGTTGTTGCATTTTTTTCTCAAGAATCTCATGTGGGTTTGTGGTGATGAGCTGCTCTTCCATTGGGCTCGCGAGGATGCGAATAATCACGTGATTGAGTCCAGCGAAGAATAATCCTTCACCGACTGGGAACTGACTAAGGCGAGCTGATTCCTCGCTAGTGAGCTTAAATGTCTGTGATATCACATCTACAGCTGCAGGGTTTTGTTTGAGGAGGAGTTGTAGCGAGCTGTTATTTACGACGGCGCGTCCGAGACGGTTCTGAAGAAAGTCCTCAACGTCTTGAGTGATTGTAGTGAGGCCAGTGTAGTACTTACGGCAACGCTTGGCGATCGAGAAGAGGAACTGCGCTGAGTCAGGATATTGCATGAGCTGCCAAGCCTCGTCGACCGCAAGGATTCGCTTGCGCTTGTCGGTCTTGATGCGATTCCAGATGTAGTTGAGGGCGATAAACATGCCGACTGGACGAAGCTCATCTTCGAGATCACGAATGTTGAAGACTACCATACGGTTATCGAGATTGACATTCGACTGTTGCGAGAAGATACCCGAGAAGGATCCTTCGGTAAAGCGACGTAAACGAGCTGCAATCTGGGGGCCGGTACCAGAGCCGTAATTCCCCATCTGCACGAGTGTGTTATAGAGGTCATTCATGACGGGCACTTCGGCATTGTGTGTCAGTGGGTCGTTCGTAATGCCTTTGTTTGCATATGTCTGAATGATGGCGGTGTCCAGATCGCCCATTTCAGCGTCGCTGAGTTGGTTATTGAACATCACACGTATTAGGGCTTCGAGCATAATGATATTGGCGCGCAGGGCGTTATCAGCTTCCTCGGGGTCGACGATCTTTGGCAAGTCGAAGGGGTTGATGTGTGTATCCCCTGCTAGTGAAAGCTTCACGAAGGTACCACCTACCGCATCACAGAGTGTCTTATACTCGTTTTCTGGGTCGATGATGATAATCTCTGTACCCATCATGAGGGACCGTAAGCACTCAAGCTTAACGGTAAATGACTTCCCTGCTCCAGACTTAGCGAAGACTACCATATTTGCGTTCTCAAGACTGAAGCGATCGAAGAGTACGAGGCCATTGTTGTGGCGATTTAATCCGTAGAGAACACCTTCATTTCTCGATAATTCAGCTGTAGTGAATGGGAAGCTAGTCGAGAGTGAGCCGGTGTTCATGTTGCGATAGATGCCGAGCTGATCAGTGCCGATCGGCAGTGTGGAGTTGAAGCCTTGCTCCATCTGGACGGTCGCAGGCTTGGTGTAGATCAGGCTAGTACCGAGAATGGACTCAATCTTGCGCTGCAAGAGATCGAGTTCTTCAAGGTCTTTGCCATAGACGGTGAAATACAGCCCGAAGCGGAAGAAGCGCTCCTCCCCCACTTGGAGTTTGTCGCGTAATTCCTCGGCGTCGGAGAGCGCAGCTTCGAGTCCAGGGTCACGCACCCTACCCTTCTCGGCATTGATTTGGTAGTTTGCTTCGAGCTGACCTACTTTTTTCTTGAGGTTCTCAAGTACAACACGGCTCTCAACTGGCATGATATTAATCGAGATATCAATTACCTCGTCGAGGTTGATGATCGGACTGAGCCAGCCAGTGAAGAGTGTACGTGGATAGCCGTAGACGAAGAGCGTGCGCACATAGCGTGTGCCGATGATGAGATAGTTGTTCTCGATGGTGAAGGAGCTCGGCGCAATGATGTCACGCAGACTCAAGATACCTTCGCGGTAGATGCGATCAGCTTCTTGTTGCTCAAGTGTTGCTGGGTCGACTTGTTGTCGTGCCATTATGATTGTGCTCCAGTCAGTGGGTTTTGTGGTGGTGCTGGTGGCTGCTGTTGCTGTACAGGAGCCTGTCCAGGTTGCGTGGGCTGTGCAGGATAAGCTGCTGCTGGCTGTGGCATAGGATTGCCGCGCTGCACCACCGGTGTGGTCATCTGATCAATATCGGTGAGGTTCTGTGAGATGGCTTCTTCTTGATTGAAGCTGGTGTAGAAGAGCTCAATAACTTCCTGTGTGCTCAGGACTGCTGCGCGAATACCGAGTTGCCCTAGCCCTTGCGCGACAAGATTCGTGCGCTGTACAAGATCACGTTTGCGCTGCTCAAAGATCTCTGACGTTTGTACCTGATCAATGTTCCCTTGGAAAAGTTGCGCAAACTTCACTCCGGCGTTGTCTTTTTTCTTGTCCCCGTCAGCTATGAAGTATGGCACGACAACGTAGAACTCCTTATTCATGATGTTTACCTGCTCAAGCAGACCTTGGATATTGTAAATATAGTCCTCCATGAGACCGGCAATGAGTGGGTTTTCTTCGTTCGCCTGAATGACTTCTAGTTTCTCGAGATAGTTGTCGAGCTCTAGCTTGCGGCTGCGAATGACGATTTGAATCGGGAAGTGGAGTCCGTTCAGGAATCCCTGGTATGAATACTCAATGGCGTCTTGTTCTTGAGGGCTCTTGAGGTCGAAGTTGAGGGCGCTCGCGAGTACGATCATGCGCAAAGAACCGTCACGCATGACGACGATACCGTCTTTGATCTCGGTAAACATGAGGTGATTTTGCGTACTCATACGCTGATCCTTCACCTCTTTTTTAGGGGTAATTGATTTCTGGTATTCAGCTTCTTGGGCTGATATTGGTGCTTGTGGAGCTGGTTCTGCCATGTATTAGATTCTCACCCTCACTTCTTTAGTGTGTCTTTGCTCACTTCGTGCCTCATGTGCCGAGGGGCTCTCAATCTCTCTCGGCAAGTGACGAATATATCATCATAACAAAAAGAAACCGTCCGATGAAATATCGTTGTTTCTATCTTTGCTTTTTGGGTTGTGTGTGACTCAGTATGAAATGACGCAAAAGGTCAAAGAGCTGTTTGTAGTTTTGTGATTGAATCTATGTTTGAGATGAATACGATGGTTATTGCTGAGGCCGTAGGCTGACTGCCTGACCTGGCTGCAGCTGCCCCTGATTGGCGGCCTGTGCTACTTGCGCTACCGAGAGGTCGGTAGTATCCATAACCTTTTTCAGTATATCATTACTCAGTTGTGGCTGGGAGGGTTGCGCTGGAGTTTCGATAGACTGTGGATCCTTAATTCCCTGTGCAACTACTTGGCGTGCCTGATCGCGCACATCATGCTCGACACTCTGTAGCATGCGACCGACTTCTTCGGCGCGGTGTCCCCCTTCGGCGCTTGAGAGTATATCATCGCTCTGACGGATATCACTCTGTACGATCTGCTGCTGGGCAGCTGGTGGAGTGAAGACACGGGCTGAGAAGTCCGCAGCACGGTTTGAGGGATCGGCTTCCTGAAATGTCTCACCCTTGGCGTGTCCGCGCGTATCGACGACCATAGCCAGCTGGCGAAGACGCCCTTGGATCTGAGCATAGTCTTCTTGAGTGAGCTCTTGTACCTTTGGTGGCGGCGCTGACTCGACAATGGCGTGCTCTACGGCAGTGTCCTTCATCCAAATGCGCTTGCGCGGTACGACATTGAAGCGAATGACTGCTATGAGGTAGTTTTCGAAGCTTTGTTCTTCTCTGCGACCAAATGCTAGGAGAAACATGAAACCAGACACTGGGAGTGTGATGAGTACTCCGATGGTGATGCCAGGAACTCCTCCGGCGCGCAAGATTGCATACCATAAGCCTCCCCACGCGAGGCCGATCACTGCATAGATGAATTGCTTCATTGTCAGTGGACCAAGTAGGCGGTCTTCAGACTCTACATTTTGTGGGACTTTGTATTGTGCCATATGTTCAGTGTATCACTAGGGCTGATTGCTGCCAGGGGGGTTGCCACCACTTGGTGGACGAGTTGCGTTTGGATTAAATGGTGGAAGTGGTCCTTGTGTGGGAGCTGACTGAGTTGGTGACCACGTACCTCCGCCACCTAAGTGCGCGTTTCCACCTGCTTGTTGAGCTGCACGATTTGCTGCTGCATAGTCAACAGGGTCAGATACGCCGTGAGTGGAAGCTGCGCTTGGTGTTGGTGCAGGATCGGGTGGAGTTAGTCTATTTATAACCCCACTGGCAGTCGCATCTACATCATTTCTCTGACCCCAAGTAGTGCGCGTATAGTCATCTACTATCGGGTTTTTGGACAGTGTTGAATGTAGTTTGTATAAGCTACTGTTACGATCAACTGCTCCGGTTGCCGGATCAATCCATGCTGTGGTTGGTCGCCCGTCCTTTACGGCAGAAGCGAAATTGGCAATCTGTTCATCATAGCTCTTGCTGAGCTTACGATTAATAGCCTGACCATATGAAGATCGCCGTTGCCTATCGCTCATCTTGTCGTAGATGCCTATTAAGCTTTTGTCATTGAGCCCGTCGAGTCGTGATTCATTATATTTATCGACTTGCACCTGTCGTTTTCCTGCTACTTGAGCGCGCTTACGGGAGGTAAACCCACCAATTCCAGGAGTACGACTTATGACTGCTCCAGCGATTCTCTTACCTCTTGAGTCATCGGGATTTGAGCCAAAGCCGACAGCCTTATTTAGTGCAAGTGTCTTGGCATTACCAGCAGCACCGAGTGCCTTACCGCCGACACCCTTCGCAGCTCCGACGGCCTTGCCCTTCACGGCATCGGTACCCTTGCTGACGCGACCTGCTACAAAGCTAGCACCGTTAGCGAAGAGGTCGCCACCCATCTTGAAGGTCTTCGGGATAGCCATGAGGGCAAGTAGCGGTGCAGCCACGCCAACGAGCCTTACCGAGAAGGGCTGTGTACTATCTTTCCCTACGATGTTCTGGAAAAGAATAGCGATAGCTAACATACCGGTGACTATTGGATACATCATGAGTACTTTAATGAGGTTAGACCACCACTTCTTGAAGAGTTTCTCAGTATTTGGTAAGACCCATGCAACAAAAGCAATTGGTGCCGTAAGTACGAGTGCATAAATGACTAGCTGACGAACGATGAGCCCAGCTATGCCGACGAGTATCGCGAGTAATGCTAGGAAATATAGAATGAGCAACAGGACAATTGCTACCAAGCCGCCACCTGCACCAAAGTTTAGATCAAATGCGAAGCCGTTTTGCGAACTTCCCCCAGGAGATGCAGCCCAGAGCAGTGTAGGCACAGCTCTGCCCAAGACGTTGCTTAGGTCAATAAGTGTTTGCAGGAGGTAGAATGATGCAAACGTGAAGAGAGACCCCATCGCCAAACGAGGTATTGCGCGCTTGACCGTGTAGGCGTCAAGACCTACACCGTTACCGAATATAATTACGATAAATATGAGGATCATGAAGCCGAGCGACACGTCACGGATGCGAGCCCAGGCTTCAAGTGTGTAGTTTGTAACTTGTTCTGTACCACCACCTTCTTTTGGTACTGTTATCTGAGCTTCTGTACTTAGTGGCTTGATAGTAAGGAGATTGCCAAGCAATCCACCCTGGCCCGTCCCCGGCTGGCCAATAAGGTAATAGACAGCTGACTGCATGCCGTCGAGGAGTGGACACAAGATAAAGCTGAGCGTATTGCTATCACACTCTTCTCCTGATTGTATTGCATTACGTATGTCCTTGGTCCAGTCGGCGTATTGAGTAGACTTGTCTTGAGGCATTTGAAATTTAATCCCCTTGCGGCCGATGTAGCAGTTTTCGCCAGTACTATCTTTATACCGCGAGAGCAGACCACATATATAGAACCGTGGAGCCTCGCCTTCTGCTTCATCATCGGCATACTCACCTGTTGCCTGTGTTTTTCCCTTCCAGCTATCCGTCCACTGCGGCTCGTCTTGTGCGGCTGACTGAGAAACATATAGACGACGTTCGATAAGCTTATGGTTTGCATTAATATGGACTGACTTATTATCGGTTCCACTACCGTTTGAGTTTGCGGTGACATAGCCAGTGGAGGCATCTGACTTAGGGTCAATATATACCCAGTAGTTTGCTGTTTCGCCGTTATTGTCTAGATCTCTCGAGGCGATGTACATCGGCTTTCCGGCAGCTTGCGAGTGGGTGATGTCAAAGTAAAATCTAAAATCCCCACATTCGATCTTGGAGTCTGCTACCCACGCACATGTTGCATCTGACTTTCTCGTAATTTCATCTACTGAATTAGGGAGTGGCGCTTCTGCGCGTGATACTGCTGGCATAAACATAAAAAAACCAAGGACAAAGAGCCATAGAAATAGGAGCTTCTTGAAGGTACGCGGCAGTATAGTGCTTATGTCTTTCATATTCCTTCAAATTATAGCAAACTCGCAGCTAAAGTTAGCTATAATAACGAATATGAACGTAGATCATCCCACGCGAAGTGCCACCAATCTCCAATTCATCACTAAGTTAAAAATGTTTCTGATTGCATCTCTCTTCGCTTTTCCGCTCTTACTTACGGGCCATGCGCATGCGGCTGATGTGAGGTGTGCAGACATAAATAATCCAGACATTACTTCGCCCAACGGCTTTATCCGCTCGCTCTGTAGCATGCCATCGAGCAACCCAAATGCGAATG
>CAYMMM010000006.1:0-38112 GCA_964391595.1 uncultured Candidatus Saccharibacteria bacterium
TGGCTGAATAAAATTGTGATGTAAGCCTCGACATATGGATAGAATTGGTGGAGCTAAGGAGATTCAAACTCCCGACCTCTGCAATGCGAATGCAGCGCTCTATCAGTTGAGCTATAGCCCCGTGCAGGCTTATTTTACTACAGAAAAACACCCCTGACGGGGTGCTTATCATGGTGGGTGATGAGGGACTCGAACCCCCGACCCTCTCGGTGTAAACGAGATGCTCTAGCCAACTGAGCTAATCACCCAAAAAGATCAAATAACTCGAGTAGTATAGCTGATAATTGCAAGATATTCAATGGCACACGAACATCATGGAGCAAGTGTAAAAATTACGTAATTAATTGACTTGCAGAGCCTAGGGTTTTAGTATTGGCCTTATGGCACGACTTGATGCAGAACAAAACAGCACACGCCGACTTTCGTTGGTAGGTGGCAAAACGTACACCGTTACCATCCCGGTAGATGTCATTCGCTTGCTCAAATGGCAAAAAGGCGACAAGATCTACGTCCGCCGACAAGGTAAAATATTGATTCTAGAGAATGAGGTAGATAAGTAGATGTGCGGAATTATGGGGTATATCGGTGAGCGACCGGCTCGCGACATCATCTTTCAGGGATTAAAACGGCTTGAATACCGCGGCTATGACTCTGTCGGTATAGCGCTCTTGAGTGAGGCGGGCGAGCTAGATTTGGTGAAAGCTGTCGGTACTACCGACAAAATCTCTCTAGATTCACTCTCACAGACTGACAGTGTCGGCATAGGTCACACTCGCTGGGCGACGCATGGTGCGCCCAGTACCAAGAATGCGCACCCGCATACAGTCGGGGCGATCACGCTCGTGCACAATGGTATCATCGAGAACTACGACGAACTCAAGCAGGAACTGAGCGGTGTGAAATGGCAGAGTGATACTGACTCTGAAATTGTTGCAGCGCTGATCGATCGAGAATACCAAAGCACTAAAAAATTCCTGGGGAGTGTTCAAGTAGCGCTTAGAAATCTTAAGGGTACATTTGGGCTGGCAGTCTTAAATGCTGATGTGCCCGGGGAGATCATTGTAGCTCGTCGTGGGAGCCCGATTGTCATTGGGATAGATAGTGATGAGTACTATGTCGCCAGTGACCCTAGTGCCATTATCGATCATACCGACCGAGTCGTATATCTCGAAGATGACCAGGTAGCACGTATTCGCCCTGACGCACTTGATGTATATGATGTGAAGCTCAATCAACAAGAAGTTTCGGTGCAAACGCTCGAGCATGCTGACCTCACGGCGGATAAGCAGAACTACGGCAGCTTTCTTGAGAAGGAGATTCATGAGCAGCCAACAGTGATCCAGAACACGATGCGTGGGCGCGTCGGCAGTGATGGCTCGATCGTACTTGGTGGCCCTCTGCTGACCCAGGATGAAATACTCGACCTCAAGCAGATTGTCATTATTGGTTGCGGCACATCCTACAATGCTGGATACTTTTCGAAATATAAGCTCGAAGAAATGTTGGGGTTGCCGGTTGCCGTCGAACACGCCAGTGAGTTTCGTTACCGCTATGGTGCCTATGACGCCGTGCACACTCTCGCAATATTCTTGAGTCAATCTGGCGAGACAGCCGATACCCTTGCCTCGCTCCAGGAAGCCAAGCGTCGGCAGATGATAACTATGGGAATTGTCAATGTCGTTGGTTCAACGCTAGCACGAGAAGTTGATCATGGCGGGGTATATTTGCATGCCGGTGTCGAGACCTCTGTAGCGAGCACGAAGGCTTTTTCGGCGACGGTGACTGCCCTCTTGATGTTTGGTGGGTTTGTGGCGCAGAAGCGAGGGCTAAACTCCAGTATCATGCATGCTGTCGGGGCCGAACTGCGTGCCCTACCTCATGAGATAGAGGCGACACTACAGCTTAAGCCTCAGGTTGATAAAATCGCTGATTCTCTAGTAGCACATCACGATTGGTACTTCCTGGGCCGCAATGATCTGTTCCCAGTTGCGCTCGAAGGTGCGCTAAAGCTTATGGAGGTCTCGTATCTGCATGCACAAGCGCTGCCAATGGGCGAAATGAAGCACGGTCCGATCGCGATGGTGGATGACTCCCTCGTATCGGTAATACTCCTTCCAGAAGATCCGTTGCTTTATGATAAGGGCCTCGGAGCATTGTCTGAGATAAAGGCTCGTAATGGCATTGCGCTCACGATCTCGACTCGCCCGAAGCCCAAGCAGAGCGACCATCATATTCAGATCGCACATACCGGCCAGTACACCGACGGCTTAGTAATGAATATCGTCCTGCAGCTGCTCGCGCTCGAAGTCGCGACTAAGCGAAAACTCAATATCGATCAGCCGCGTAATCTTGCGAAGTCTGTTACGGTCGAATAAACCCTTGATTGCTTAATTAGCTCATCTCGAGTACACGCAGTACGCATTGCTCCTCGCGGGTCAAGTATTTCTTGGGGCGCATCTTCTCCATTGCGACTTTGATCTTCTCGAGGCGTGTCGATTCCGTATAAGCATTAAGAACGCGCGGGTCTATGTACGAGCCACGCGCGACCGATGGTGTGTTGCCAAGCCGATAGGCGACACTCTTGACCACCTCGACGACTTGCTTCTGACGCTCGGTGTGATGGCGCATGCGCTCTGTGGCGAGGAGCTCACTGGTCGCGAGTAGGGTGCCTCCCCAGGTTCGAAAATCTTTGGCACTAAATTCTTCGCCCATATATGTTTTGACATACTCATTCACGTCTTGACTATCGATATGCTGGAGCTTGCCATCTGTGTCGATATAACGAAAGATTTCATATCCAGGGAGTTCCTCGAGCTGTTTCACGATGCGAGCAACTTGCCGATCGGTGATCATTTTAATGTGCTGCTTGCCGCTCTTACCGATGAAATCAAAAGTCACTGTGTCACCACGAACATCAGTATGTTTCGCACGCATGGTGGTGATGCCGTAGCTCTGGTTTTCTTTTGCGTACTTTTCATTGCCAACTCGGAAGTAGGCTTGATCGATGAGGCGGACGATGCAGGCGAGGACTTTTTCTTTGACGAGTCGCTTACGTTGGAGATCCTTGGCGACTTGCTGGCGGAGTTTGGGTAGGGCGATAGCAAAACGCGAGATACGATCAAATTTGAGCTTCTCCTGCTTGGCACGAAACTTGGGGTTATATATCGACTGACTACGACCCGCGGCATCTTGACCGATGACGAGCACCTTGGCATTTGGCGAGCGGGAGATCGTGACCATATCCCAGGCGGGCGGAATGGCGAGTGATTCGATGTAGGTGAGGGTTGTTTTGTCTTTGATTGGGCCACTGGCGTCGATATAGAGAAATTTGCGACCCTTTTTGATGCGAGATATGGGCTGTCTGAGCTTCATTTCATCTAAGTATAACTAGTATCGCGCGAGAAAGTATAGTGGAGGGGATTATGGCCTACGCAGAACCTTTGCCATCGGCTTACCTTTGGCGAGCTCATCGACGAGTTTGTCGAGATAGCGCAGCTCCTGCATGACTGGCTCTTTGATATCTTCGACGCGTACGCCACAGATGACGCCAGTGATAAGTTTGCGATTTGGGTTTGGCTTGGGTGCCTTGGTATAGAAGTCTTCGAAGGTTGTTTCACGCTCGATTTCTTTCTGAAGCCTTGCGGGAGTGTAGCCGGTGAGCCAGTGAATGACTTCATCTAGCTCTGCTTTAGTACGCCCTTTTGTCTCGACTTTGCGCACATAGTGAGGATACACGCTGGCGAAACTTATTGAATAAATGCGATGCTTGTTGTCTGGTGTCCTGCTCATAGTGTTAGTATACCTTAAGATTTATGGTCAAGACTGCCAGAGGATGCTCTCGATGGGTCCAGACTCCGCCAACTTAGTTATATGTTTGTAGGATTCCCGAAGTATTTCTTCGAGAACGGGGAGCTGAATGTCCTCGAGCCGCTTGATATAGAGGCAGTAGCCGGTCGTAGTGTGTTTACCAAGATTTGCGAGCTTGCTCGCGTATCGCTTCGTGCCGTCCATGAGGTACACGGTGATTTTGCCTTTGCGTGGGTAAAAAGCGAGCGTATGGGCCTCACCTTTGCGATCGCTGGCGTATTCATACTTGTATACGCCGAAGCCGATAGTGCCATATCCGTAGAGGATGGGTTGCTCATTACTGATTCGCTGCATGAGGTTCAGGATCGTGTTCGCATCACTCTGAAGCGATTCGTCTTCTAGCGAATCGATATATTGCTCGACAGTGATGTCGTGACGTTCGTCGGCTTTGCTCATCCTTCGACAGCAACCTCAAAGCCACCATACGCCATCTTTGTCATGTCAGTAGGCATAGCGAAGTCATCCATCTCGGCAAATGTTTCGCCCATCTCTTCCATGACTTTTGCGTTCACTTCATCGCGGTGAGCTTTTGATTTGAAGACGATGAAAGAGAACCAGACATTTTCATCTTTATCGGCTCCTGTCATTTCTTGGTATGCACGTGACTTTTCATCGCCCATTTCTTGCTGCTTGAGGTCATCGCCCCGACACTCGAAGTACTGCAGTGCGCCATGCTTCATCCAAGAGTCGCGCCCTAGCTCGGCCATTTTTTGATATTCCGCCTCTTTGCCCTTTGGTACTACAAGTACGAATCCATCGACGTATTTTGACATAAGTTTGCTCCCATTTTTTTCTCTTTCAAGCTCATAATATCATATGGTATCGACGGTCACTAAGGTGATAAGATGGATGGTGATGAGTCGACAAGAGCGTTATCGCGATACATACAAAAAGCTTCGACCTGATTGGAATGATAGTTTGAGTATCTACCGTGATCTGATTGCGAAAGAGTGTGGACCCAAGACACGCATTCTCGACGTTGGCTGTGGGCATGGTGAGTTTTTGCGACCGATATATGAGGATATGCCCAATACCTACGGCATTGATCCTGACGAAGATGCTCTAAAGAAGAATAAGCTCATTAAGCATCTCAAGGTAGCGAGCGTTGAGGATCTGCCATTTAAGGATAATTTCTTTGATGTTGTGGTGATGGAGTGGGTTGTGGAGCATTTGCCTGATCCGCAGGCAGCATTTGGCGAAATTCATCGAGTACTCAAACCAAACGGAAAAGTCATCTTCGTGACTCCAAACGCTCGAAGCTATGTGGCCTGGATGATTCGAGCGGTGCCAAATCGTTTTCATGATTTTTTTACCACACGTCTCTATGGTCGTCATTCTGGCGATACATACCCTGTGCAATATAAGGCAAACTCACCCAAGAATTTGGCGCGACGTGTAGAACCGATTGGGTTTCAGAAAGTGCAGCTTATCTTCAATGGTGACCCGAGCTACATTAGTTTTAATGAACCGCTGTTTCTAATCGCACGAGCTCTGGAGAAGCTAACTGATATACCGCAGCTCAATTATAGTCGTGTCCACTTGATTGGTGTGTACCAGAAAGCCGCTCGTAAAATATAGTAGATGGTAAGCCCATAGAAAAAGCCCGAAATTATCGGGCTTTTTCTATGGTGCGGGTACCGGGACTCAAACCCGGGGCCTCTTCCTTGGCAAGGAAGCGCTCTATCAGCTGAGCTACACCCGCGCATATATGGTGGCGTCTGTTGGAATCGAACCAACGACACGAGGCTCTTCAGGCCACTGCTCTACCAACTGAGCTAAGACGCCATGTAAAAAGTCCTTAGGAACTGCACTATTGTATCTGGTATTTGTGAGTTTTTCAATGATCTAGTGAAGGCCGAAATCCCAAAGTGTAGTAATATCGCCATATTTTATTATGCCAATGATAATGAGCGTTTGCACTACGATCCAAGCGCCTTGGTAGAAGATTATTGGCTTTTCTTTGTGTGTGATGCCGTATATCAGCCACAAAACTGTCATAATCTGATATCCTACCCATGATGAAAGTGAGAGATCCTTGGCGCTCTGAGTAGCAAAGATTTGAACAACCTGAGGAAGGCCAATCAGTGGCTCAACAAATGCCATGATGAGAATGATTTTATCGATCCAAGGCTTCTTAGCGGGTTTTCGTTTCAATTTATGCGTCATTGTACTTATGCTAAAGCAAGCAAGCACTGTCGGCAAGGGGAGAAATCAGGTATAATTACCTGGCAAAATGTCCATTCTGGCACCTTGGCGGAGTGGTTACGCAGCGGTCTGCAAAACCGCGTACACCGGTTCAATTCCGGTAGGTGCCTCCATTATTATGAATGAACAGTGGTATAATCTTAGTGATAAAGAAGGAACAGTATGGCTCTCTATATTATTCTCGGTGTTGTAGCATTAATCGCGATCTGGCTGTGGTCTACGTACAACAGTCTCGTTAAGGCGCATACGCGTGCTGACGAAGCATTGTCTGATATCACGGTGCAGATGAAGCGTCGGCTTGACCTTATCCCAAATATCGTTGATACGGTTAAGGGTTTTGCGAAGCAAGAAAAGTCAGTACTAACAGAAGTAACTAAGGCGCGTACGGCAGCGATGTCTGTACCAGAAGGAGATCTATCGAAGCAAGCCGAGGCTGACAATATGCTATCGGGTGCATTGAAGAGCCTGTTCGCAGTTTCCGAAAGTTATCCAGATCTTAAGAGTAATCAAAACTTTCTTCAGCTTCAGCAAGAGCTCGTCGATACCGAAGACAAGATCCAGGCATCACGCCGTTTCTATAACGGTAATGTACGTGACTTCAACATCAAGCTCAAAGTATTTCCGACCAATATGATAGCAGCTCAGCTTGGCTTCAAGCCATACGATTTCTTCGAAGTCGCTGAGAGTGAGAAGGCTGCTGTCGAGAAGCCAGTAGATGTGAACTTCGACGACGAAAAGAAGAAGTAATCAGCCAAACTAACCAATACGTAAGAAGGGCCCGGAATAATCCGGGCCCTTTTGGTGGTTGCTTGATGATTACGACGCCATGCTTCGTTCTTGCTCGAGCCACAGTCGTCGCTCGGCCACGACGACATCGAAGGTAGCGCAGAGGTTCTGTACCGCCTCGTAGTGCTTCGCAGGCACGATTGAGAGAAGTCGCTCTTGGAGTGCGGGGAAAAGCCGATCGGTCTCGTCGAGCTTGCGTTCGACCCGATCGAGGTCCATGTGATCCATGGTGAAGACGTTGTGGATTCGGTCGGCCAGCTTCACCACCAGCTCTCGCCAGCTGGCATCGGCAGATACGAAGCGCGCATAGTAGGCTGCGTCGACATCGCCAACGACTGTCTTGTCGAAATCATTCTTCGACATGATCTTGCAGCCCATCATGATCTTCTGGTTGAAAGTCCGCCTGATGAAGCGCGGTGTCATGATGAAGCTGTCCTCGAGCATGTCATGAAGTAGCGCGATACAGATCGTTCTGTAGTCATGGATGCCGAAGTGAACAGCGATGAGCCATGCCACAGTCTTCGGGTGTTCGAAGTAACGCGTGCCATCATCGCGGGTCTGCGGTCGATGGGCATTCTTCGAAAGGAAGTAGGCGGCCTCGATGAACTCCATCTGGTCGGGCGTGAAAGACGGGGCGATGGTCGCCATGAACTCAGCTCGTCGGACATCGATGTATCCGCTTGGGGTCATGCGTGAAGCGTTGAGAGCTTGCATGTCGACTCCTTTGTCGTAGTAGGTGCTATCTATAGTATTGTCATAAAAAAATAGTTTTGTCAATGTATATAGAAGCTAAAAATTACCGCCCATATCTAGGACATGGGCGGCGTGGATGCTAATCATCGCCAGTGTTGCCTCGCATGGCCGCGAAAGCCGCAATTTCTCGTGCTCGAGAATCTTGATGTGCTTGGTGGAAGCGACGAAAGTATCGACCGTCGTACGCCTGTACTTTGCGATCGTGGATGCGCACTGGACGTGGATCATCGACTGCCTTGCCTGTCAGCGCGTCTGTGAAGGTGTAGTAGACATCCGCACAGATAGGTGATAAATCTTCCAGATGCACGAAGCGCGGCGGCATGAATCGGATCACGCTATCGACAGAGTGGAATGTTCCGAAATAATCATCGCGAATCGAACCATCTGGCTCGTTGGTATGACGAGTGACATTGATAATCATGAGGTGCGACCTTTTTGGTAGGGGATGCGAAAGCACATTATACAATACTTTGCAGAATAAAACAGCCTCCCCGGCAAGGGGAGGCATATAGTGCCGAGAGTCTTCGAACTCATTATTACTCTCGAAAATATCGTTCGATCACATTTTCGCTAGCCGCGATCAGTGCACTGTCGGTGCCCTCAAGGGCGAAATTCCCAAGCGCGAGAAGGTTTCGGAAAGACTCGATGTCCGTTTCGATCCTCTTGAGCGCTCGCTCGGCTTCGGCACGGCGATCGGCCTTTTGCGCAACAGAGAGGCAATATTTGAACTCGTGCTCCGTGATGGGTCGCCGTACACACTTCCGCAGGTCTGGGTTGTGTCGCCAATACCAAGCATCCGCGATGGTTGCGTGATACTCAAACGTTGTCCACATCGTCCCCAGCATGGCGAGAACGGTGAAGTGCACCCACAAAAGAACGAGGCACAGCATCATCTTGAGGATACCGAGCACGATGAAGGTCCCAAAATGGTCGTTGTCTGTCGAGATATCGCCATAGATAACAGGCACTGAAGTGAGCGTGCAGAGAACAGCGAAGATCATGACGCTGTCGGTCTTTATGAGCATACCTTGAAAGAACGTTTTTGGATAACTCCGCATTTCCCCCGGAAGATCAGGGTCGCCCTCGTAGCTGGCGAGTGCTGAGGCAAGGTTTTGAGCCTCGGGTTCTTTGGTTTTCATAGTTGGCAGCCTTTTGGTGCGGTCGGATAAGGTACGAATGTCTGCAAATAATGCCATATAGTGCCGTAAAACACAAGGCATTTCAGATAATTCTCAGGCGCTATCGGGTATAAGATCTAGTATAATAGAGGCTATATGTACACCCAGGTAGCACGCAATAAGCGCAACTCCGCTCTCCTCATCTTGGTTTTCCTGATCATCACGACGTTGATCGGGTGGGTTTTCTCACGTGCGCTTGATTCACCACTCATCCTCTACGGCGCGACGGCAATTGCCATATTCTATACTTGGATAAGCTACTACAACTCCGACAAAATGGTGCTTGCTACCTCAGGGGCTAAACAAGCTAGTAAAAAATCTCATCCCGAACTCTATCGTATAGTCGAGAATCTGTCGATTACGGCAGGCCTGCCAATGCCGCGTGTGTACATCATCGAAGACTCGGCGCCGAATGCCTTCGCCACAGGTCGTGATCCGGAGCACGCAGTCATATGCGTGACGACAGGGATCATGCAGAAGCTCGAGAAAACTGAGCTCGAAGGAGTTATCGCTCACGAGCTCTCTCACATTGGCAATTACGATATACGTATCATGAGCCTAGTAGCGGTGCTTGTGGCTGTTATTGCTTTGCTATCTGATATGTTTTGGCATTTTGGCTCACTCTTCTCGGGCGATGATGATCGCGACAGCGGCGGGTCTCAGGCACAGTTGATATTTTTGGTTGTCGCGATAGTGCTTGCAGTGGTGGCGCCGATCATTGGTACAATCATCCAGCTGGCGGTGAGTCGTAAGCGAGAGTATCTGGCCGACGCATCTGGAGCACTGCTGACTCGCTACCCTCATGGGCTCGCAGAGGCTTTGCGAAAGATCGATTCTGACACTGAGCCACTCGAAGCTGCTAATAAGGCAACTGCTAACATGTACATCATTAATCCCTTGCGCGAGGGGCGTAAGGGGCATGGCGGCAAGTCATTTATGGCAAATCTTTTCTCGACACATCCAGATACGGCGGACCGCATTAAGCGCCTAGAAGAAATGGAGATCAAAGCGTGAGCAAAGCCGATAAAGCCCAGCAAAGTACCCAAAAACCACTGCTTCAGAAGCTGCGTGATGCGAATATTATCCATCTTGGGCGCAATCATGCCGGTAATTCAGTACCACTAAAAAGAGTGCTCTGGCGGGCAATCCGAGAATACCCACGGCACTGGCGCGCATTGACAGTGGCCACCTTTCTCCCCATCGCCTGCGTAGGCATATTGCGCTGGATGACTGAAGACCTAACCGGTGACCAATACGCATTGCTGATCATCTTGATTTCGATGTATTCGACTTTTTTGACTGCTCGTGTCGCGGTAGCTGGGTGGGATATGCGCAAAGTCAAAGTCATGACACTGTACAGCACGGTCATGTTGCGATATTTGTCGGCAATCGGCCTGCTCGTGGTGATAAGCTTGTTTGCGCTGCCATTTGTTGGCGGGTTGTTTCTGAGCGGCATTACGCTGCTTGGCGCTTTCTCGCGATGGCTGTTGCTCATAACGGTGCCCTTATCACTGATAGGTATACTTCTTATTTCGCGTGCCGGTCTTGCGCTCTTTGCCTTGGCGGATGATATGGAAGTGACGGTACTTGAGGCATTTCAGATCTCCAGTCGCATTACAAAGCGCTACTTCTGGCAGTATTTCTGGCGAATTATGGCTGTTGGTGCCTTGGTGGTGGCGGGTTCGTTGGCTTTGACATTACTAGGTTCACTGATCGGCAAAGATATACAGGACCCTGTAGTCCAGCTCTGCATCGATCTCTTCGGTAGTTGGCTGTTTTCTCCCTTCTTCATCTTCTTGCTCTCTCGGCTGTATCAAGCATTGGTAGAGGCGTATGAATAATCACGACCCCGCTAAGCGTGCCCAGCAGCTCCGTGAGCAGCTCGAACGCTATCGTCACAGTTATTATGTACTAGATAATCCAGAGATTGATGATGCTGTCTATGACTCGTTGAATCATGAATTGGTAGCGATAGAGGAAGCGCACCCCGAGCTGATTACTGCAGACTCACCGACCCAGCGTGTGGGCGGTAAGGCGGATGACGCGTTTAAGAAAGTCGCTCACAGTCGACGTATGCTCTCACTCCAGGATGTTTTTTCACTTGAGGAAGTCAGCAAGTGGGAGAAGCGTACAGAGAAACTGCTCGGCTCAACACCTCACGAATATTATGGGGAACTCAAGATGGACGGCTTAGCGATTCGCTTAGTTTATCGAGATGGGGTATTCGTGCAGGCGGTTACGCGAGGTGATGGCAGTGTTGGCGAAGACGTCACGCATACGGTGCGGACCATTCGAACTGTGCCATTACGGTTATGTGAAGATTCGAAGTTACCAGCAGAGATTTATGCAGGGGAATTTGAAGTACGCGGCGAGGTAATCTTGCCGCTCAAGGAATTTGAGCGGATTAATGCCGAGCGTGCAAAGAAGGGCGAGCCACTTTTTGCCAACCCACGCAATGCCGGCGCCGGGACGGTCCGTCAGCTTGATGCGAGTGTTACCGCGTCACGACGACTTGAGTTTATTGGATACGGCATTGAGATGGAGCTACCAGGTCTAGATACGCATGCTATCGAACACGATTGGATGCGCCGGCTGGGCTTCAAAGTTGCTGCAGAAGACCGAGTGCTCAAGACGGTAAGCGATATAGATCAGTTTATTGATCATGTCGCCGAGCTGCGAGACAAGCTACCCTTTGGTATAGATGGGCTGGTGATCGCAGTAAATGATAATGCAGCCTTTGCAAAACTCGGCGTGGTTGGTAAGGCACCGCGAGGAGCGGTAGCATATAAGTTTCCTGCCGAGCAGGCGACGACGATTCTCGAGGATATACGCGTGTCGATAGGGAGGACTGGGGCGGTGACGCCGTATGCAGTGCTGAAGCCAGTGCTGGTCGCTGGATCGACGGTGCAGCGCGCGACATTACATAATGAAGACGAAATTGCGCGCAAAGATTTGCGCATCGGCGACACGGTGATAATTCAGAAAGCTGGCGATGTTATCCCCGAAGTGGTGCGACCATTACCAGATCTACGGACAGGAAAAGAGAAAAAGTTTGTGATGCCAAAAGAAGTTGATGGTGTAGCGGTGATCAAGCCAGCCGGCGAAGCTGTGGCGCGACTCGCCGATCTCACTGTTGGTGAAGTTCAGTGGCAGCAGCTCATACATTTTGTAGGTAAGAGTGGATTAGACATTGATGGCTTGGGCGAGAAAATTGTAGCGCAGTTGATGGAAGTCGGCTTAGTAAAAGAGCCGGCGGACTTCTTTAAGCTTACGAAGGAAGATCTTCTCGGGCTTGATCGCTTTGCAGACGTGAGTGCTCAGAATCTAGTCGATGCAATTCATACTGCTCGCGAAGTCTCGCTGGGGAGATTTTTGTTTGCCTTGGGGATACGGCACGTTGGGAGCAAGACGGCTCTGGACGTTGCACAGCATTTTCATTCATTGAAACTGCTACGAGCGGCAAAGCGAGAAGATTTTTACGCTGTGAGTGGGATCGGTGAAGTAGTGGCAGATTCATTGGCAGCCTGGCTTGCTGATCCACATCAGCAGAAGATTGTTGATGATCTGCTGTCTGCTGGTGTAAAAGTGAAAGATGAGAAGGCGGCTGTGACCGGAAAACTAACTGGGACAACCTGGGTTCTTACTGGGGCTCTCGAAACCTTAACGCGCGATGAGGCGGGTGAGAAAATTCAGGCCGTGGGCGGCAAAGTGACGAGCTCAGTGTCAAAGAATACAAGCTATGTCGTCGTGGGTGCCGACCCTGGGAGTAAGTACGGCAAAGCGCAAAAACTTGGTGTGCCAACTCTCGATGAGGCAGCGTTTCTCAAGCTCGTTGGCTAGAGCACCCGGCTACATGTTTACGTGAGGCTATGTTTTGGCGTAGCATAAGGATAATGAAAAAAGCGACGCAGAGCCCCAACCCTATTCTCGAGGATGAGCTTGGCTTGACTGGTACGCCTGTAGATGAGCACGCGAACAATGTTCCGAAGTCTGATCTTCGGCCTACCATAAAAGACAAGTCGTCACTTGAAAATCCTGAGAAGTCATTGCGCTCAAGCAAGCACATTGCCGATGCGCCGTGGTATAAGCGACCTCAAATGCTGGCAGCCTTGGGATTGGTACTTGTTCTCCTGGTAGTGGGTATTCTAGGGCTGTTTGGCTGGCGTAATCGTGCGGCTGCTGACGAACTGGTGATCGATCAATGGCGCGGGATCACACAACAGGCAGATCGAGCCACGCAGGCTGCTGATCGAGCGGAATATGACAATATGGATGATACTGTCCGTGAGCTGACTACGTTGTCAGACAGGCTACAAGATGCAGACGCTCGTGCACGAAAGCAAAATACCTTCCTCGCAGTCGGGAATCATCTCGGCGGATTTCGTGATGTTATCCTTGATCTCAAGGACTATGCAGATGCGCTCAAGACAAGTGCAGAGAAGCTTAAGGATTTGCAGCCAAGGGACCTTGATGCATTGCAAGCGACAGGTACAAGCGCAGAAACAAAACTGCAAAGCCAGAAGGATACACTCCGGCTCACCGAGTCGCTGCCAAGTAGTTTCTTCAAGCTAAGCGACCGGTTCGAAACCATCATTACGGCCCACGACAACGCCGAAAACGAAAAACAAGCCGCCGAGGACGCGACGAAGTCAAAAGAAGAGCAGGCCAAGCAAGACCAGGCAGACGCAGAAGAAGCAGTGTCACGATGGACTATGGCGTATAAGTCAGGGGATGTAAATGATATGAAGCGCTGGATGACAGCCGCTTACGCCAAGGAATATGATTTCTCCGAAGTAACCTCCAGCTATCGCCTGACAAATTACCCGGTTTCGTACCGGCGCGTGAGTACCGAAAAGAAAGGTGACCAGTATGAGGTGGTCGAAGCTATTACGTATGTAACGAAATCAGATTATGCGCCCGACACAAATTATACTCAGACGTTCATCTTCCTAGTCTCGCAGGATAGTACCAGCAAGCGTTGGCTCGTAAACTCACGCCGCTATAGCTACTAGATTGTCTCGATAGCATCAGAGTTGCTATACTATATCTGATGAGTACTCTAAACCAAGACGAAGTCGCTCGCATAGCGCGGCTGGCACACGTGTCCATCGATGAGTCAGAAATCGGCACTGTTACTGATAAGTTGCAGGCTATCCTTGGTTTTGTTGACCAGTTGCAGTCAGCAGACGTTTCTGGCGTAGAGCCGACAAGCCAGGTCACTGGCCTGGTAGATGTGCTACGGGATGATGTCGTAATACGAAGTGAGATTACGAGAGATGAGCTGCTGAAGCGAGCACCATTACAGACTGACGGGCAGATACAAGTGAAACGAGTAATCCGATGAGGAACCGATATAATGACATCGCTTCGGCATTAGCGGCGCTCGAAGCAGGGGAGATTACTGCTACCACCTTGGTAGAAGAGCATCTCGATCGTCTTGATGCGAGCGAAGAGAAATTGCATGCGATGATTACTCCGCTTCGAGAACGGGCACTCGAGCAGGCACTCGCGATCGACACGGCGCGCCAGGCTGGTGACCCACTCGGCCCCTTGGCTGGCATTCCCTTCACAGTGAAAGATATGTTTCTATTACGGGGTACGCGCACCACAGCAGCAAGCCAGATACTCAAGGACTTCGAAGCGCCATACACTGCGACAGCGATTGCACGACTCGAGGAGGCGGGAGCGATCTGCATCGCAAAGCTGAACCTCGATGAGTTTGCCCAGGGTGGCTCAACTGAGTTTTCGAGCTACGGCCCGACGCATAATCCGCGCGACCTCACACGCGTACCAGGTGGTACATCGGGTGGTTCGGCAGCAGCGGTCGCAGCAGGAATCGGATATTTTTCTATCGGTACTGATACGGGCGGCAGCATTCGTCAGCCTGCTGCGTATTGCGGAGTAGTAGGGATGAAGCCGACATATGGACTTGTGAGTCGTTATGGTGTAGTCGCTGTAGTGAGCTCCTTTGATACGATTGGTCCCTTGGCACGTACGGTTGAAGACGCAACTATCGTCCTGTCGATCATGGCGGGTCAAGATGAGCATGACGCGACAACACTACAGCTCACCACCGATCATTTTGATATTCATCGCAACCAATTAGAGCAGCCACGCATCGCGATTATCAAGGAGTACATGGAGGGCTTGAGTGGACATATGCTTGAGACGTATGAGGAGGTCTTCGCTACGTTACGAGATGCTGGCTGGCGCATTGATAGCGTAGAACTGCCGCACATTGGACTCGCTCTACCTGCGTATTACATCTTGAATCCAGCAGAAATATCCTCAAATCTGGAGCGTTATGATGGGATCCGGTATGGTTCTAGTGCAGCGATCGATGCGTCCGTGGTGCATGACTTGATGAGTACGTATACTCAGACGCGCGGTACATATTTCGGGCCGGAAGTGCTACGGCGTATCATGACCGGTACGTATGTGTTATCTGCAGGGTATTATGATGCGTATTACAAAAAAGCCATGCAGGTTCGTACGCTCATTCGAGACGATTTTGAGAATGTTTTTGAATCCTACGATGTGGTTATTGGGCCTACTACTCCTACTCCAGCCTTTAAGCTTGGTGAGCATACTAGTGACCCTGTGGCGATGTATCTCGAAGACATCATGACTGTGGCGGCTAATCTTGCAGGTATCCCCGCCTTGTCTCTACCGCTCGAAGGTCCGGATGGTCTGCCGGTAGGGTTGCAGCTGATGGCCGGCCAAAAGTGCGAGTCGACTTTGCTTTCAGTAGCTGCAGATGCGGAGAAAATACTCAATACATCACTTGCCGAGGTGCAACTATGACATTTGTATCGATGATATTATCGGTAGTCGTTATTGGTGGATTGATCTTGTACATGCGGTCGCAACAGTCAGGAGATGCCGCCGCGCGTCAGGAGGGAGGATCACCAGATCACTTCACCCCAGACCCAGCCGAGCAGAAAAAAGTACTTGACCCAGAGTTTGTTCGCAATCATTGGGCGGAGATCCAGGCGATGATGAAGGTCGGTGGTGCAGGTATGAAGAATGCCCTTATAGAAGCCGACAAGCTGCTGGATTATGTGATGATTGCGCGTGGCTTTGGTGGAGAAGATATGGGTGGACGCCTGAAGCTCAACGGCAATAAATTCTCTGACCTCAATGGTGTCTGGTCTGCCCACAAACTGCGCAATCAGTATGCGCATGATGTGCATGTAGATGTTGTCCCTCGAGAGGTCGAGCGCGCAATTGCTCAGCTTGGACAAGGGATACGTGACCTTGGGGTTCCCGTATGAGTACCTTCATTCCAACGATCGGGATCGAGATCCACGTGCAATTAGCGACAAAGTCAAAAATGTTCTGTAGCTGCGATAATAACTCGGTCGGGGCCGAGCCAAACACGAATGTCTGCCCCGTCTGCTTGGCTTATCCTGGAACCCTGCCGGTGCCAAACCGCCACGCCGTAGAGCTCGGCATTCGGCTTGGCTATGGCCTCAATGCAACAGTGCGCGAACATACTAAGTTTGACCGTAAAAACTACTTTTATCCAGATAGCCCCAAGGGTTATCAAATCACTCAGTTTGATCAGCCAATCCTCGAGGACGGATGGGTGGAGATCCTTGTAGACGGGCAGTTTAAGCGCATTGGCGTGGAGCGAGCACACCTTGAAGAGGACGCTGGTAAGCTCAGTCATCCAGCAGGTAAGGATTATTCACTCGTCGACTTCAACCGTGCCGGCACCCCACTTCTCGAGATAGTTTCAAAGCCGGACATGCATACACCACAGGAAGCTCGCCGCTATCTCCAGGAGATATATGCGATCGCCACAGGTCTCGGGGTAACGCATGGCGATATGCAGCACGGCAACATGAAATTCGATCTCAACGTCTCTGTGTCCGATGATCCAAATGTACTTGGTACTCGAACCGAGCTTAAGAACCTCAACTCATTCCGAAATGCCGAGCGCGCTTTGACATACGAGATAGCTCGCCAAATTGAGATACGAGAATCGGGTGGAGCTATTACACAAGAGACGCGCGGCTGGGATGACGCGAAAGGCGAGACGTTTTCGCAGCGAAGCAAGGAAGAGGCGCATGATTATCGATACTTTCCAGAGCCAGACATTCCGCCGCTCGTCATTACTCCAGAGATGCGCGACGCGCAGCGGGAATACATCGGCATTCTGCCTATAGATCTGCGACGAGAGTTAGTTACGCTTGGGCTTAATGTAGACGAGCAAGATGTGCTCATTGGGCAGCCGTACACGAGTGCGTTGTTTGCTGAGGCCAGGGATGAAAATAATGCAAAGCTGACTCGCAAGATATTGAATTATCTTGTTGGCCCGTACCAGGCGCATCTGAAGTCACTTTCTACTGAAGACATAGACATCACGCAGATCAAGCCGAAGTTTAGCGCCTCGCAGTTGCTGCTCGTGGCTGAGAAAGAATCAGCTGGCGAGTTGTCGAGTACTATGGCGAAGCAGGTTCTAGCTGATATGTTTGTGCACGGTACTGATCCTGCCGAAATAATCGAGCGTGAGGGGCTGGTACAGGTTTCTGACGAAAGCGCTTTGCAAGAGATTGTAGGGAAGGTGGTTGAGGGTAATCCGCAAGCGGTCGCAGATTTCAAGTCGGGTAATGAAAAGGCACTCGGCTTCTTCGTTGGTCAGATCATGAAGGAGACCAAGGGCCAGGCAAATCCCAAAACCGTGAATGAGCTTCTGCGAGCTACTCTGGAAAAATCATAATCAAAACGCACATGGCGCTTATGCTATCATGAATATATGACTCCAGCGATCACCAATGATCAAATAGTACAGGCGCTTGATATCAAGAACTTCACAGCACCGGTCACAACGCTATTTAGCAAGCTGATCGTCGACTTGCCTTTGGCAATTATCTTGTTTTTGATCGGCGTCGTTATTATTCGCTTACTCTCGAAGCTTTTAATTCGAGGGCTTGGGCTCACAAAGCTTCCGAAGGGCTTGATCAAGGTCTCGGTGCGTTTACTCGATATGGCGTTGTGGATTCTCTTGTCTATCGCGATCTTCCAGCTGATCGGTCTCACGAATGTAGCCTTTGCTGTTTCCGGAGCCTTCGCGGTTCTAGCGCTTGGCTTCTCACAAGGGATATCTGCCACAGTTAGTGATACTGTCTCGGGTCTTAACCTCGCGCGCGATCGGCATTTTCGGATTGGAGACAAGGTGATAGCAGGTGATCGGAAGACGGAAGGGGTTATCATCGACATGGATATTCGCAAGAGTCGCATCAAAGATGAAAAAGGACAGATTCATGTCATACCAAACGGTCTAATTGATAAGAATGAATTTGTACTTGTCGAGCGAGCTATGCCACAAGCAGCTACGACTGCTCCAGCCCGCCAGGTCACACGCAGAGCCGCTGTGCGTACCAAGGCCAGTAGTGCTACAATATCTACAAGAAAGCGATAAGAGGAGGACAGTGTAGCTATGGATGTGACTTTATTTGTGTTAATACTCGTGCTGTCACTCGCAGTGTTGATTTTGCTGACGATCATGATAGTGCTGGCAGTTGCTATCAATAAGTTTGTGAAGACATTACAGAACATTGCTGAGATTGCGCAAGATGGTACCAAGACTGCGGCGGATATTGTGCACGAAGTGAAAGAAAAAATCATTAATCCTATGACAATGAGTGCGATCTTTGCGCAGGTTATGCGTGGTGCAAAAGCTCGCGGAAAGGGAAGAAAATAGATGGCTCGAAAAGGCGGATTTATCAAAGGTTTAGGACTTGGGGCACTGGTCGCAGGTGTTGGAGCGCTACTCTTCGCTCCCAAGTCAGGCAAGCAAACGCGCACTGAATTACTCTCCAGCTTTGATGACGTGAAGCAGCGCCTAAGTGTAGGCTTAGACGATCTCAAAGAAGCCAGCGTACGAGTGAAGCAAGACTCTGTAAAAGAAACCAAAGACCTCATTAAGCGTGCCGAGAAGCTCAAGGAGCAGCTCAATGCGACTGCACTTAAGCTTACGAGCGTAAGTGATGATGCGCGCGTCGAGGTACGTGGTCAGGCCGAGCAGCTCGTCGAAGATGGCAAGGCATTGTTGCAAGAGCTTGATACTTTGAGCAAGAAGATTGGCGCCAGTACAAAGCGCGAAGTGACACATGCTGCTGATCGCGTACGGGGAACTGTCAAAGAAGGCGCTCAGGAGGCGGAGATCATTGGCAAGCAAGCCCAGAAGACTGCTCAGCAAACTGTACGAAAAGCTACAAGCACGGCGAAGAAGACTACTTCTCGCGTCCAGAAAACCGTAAAGCAAGCTGCGACTAAGGCGGTGAAGACAGCCAAGACGCCTGCGAAGTCGCCAGCAAAGTCTAAGACAACGCGCACAAACACCCGTGGCAAGAAGTAAGTCTGTTACATACACGAAAGCTGAGATCGATCAGGCAACCAAGATTGCTGAGATCTTTAGTGCGAGTGAACTCGTAGAGCTTCTCAATGATCGTTGGCGCTTTGCTTGGATCAATTTTAGAGCTGGATTTTATCGCGGCGTAGGTACAACCCTAGGCATTGCAACCGTTGTGGTGCTCATCGGCTACCTTGTTGTGATCTTGGGTGGCGTGCCGGGGGTAGGGAGTTTTATCAAGAGCATACGCGACAGCGTCCCGACTACTTCGACACAAGTGAAATAACACACGCAATAGTTCCTAGAAATATACATACATTCCCAAGCAACTCGAAAAATGCAAGTGGCTTGGGAATGTCCTGAGGTGTGCTAAGGAATAACACAGCTCAGGATGTTGTAGCTACCGCTGGGTGACGTGTGTCGTGGAGGGGATCGACGAATCAGTCAGGTTGTTTGTTCTCTCGTTTGAGATTCCCAGAAGGACTACTACGCAGATCGCAGCAATCAGTGCTACGAGGATCAGATATTCGATCACATCTGCTCCGTACCGAACGGGGTGCCTTTTGTACATACGGGTCTCCTTAATCTCGTAATTGTTGTACAAATTGAGACCGCCACGAGCTCAGCGCCGCATTGCTGCGGGCGCCGAAACTCGGGGCGAATGCGAGATCTCGATCAGATCTCGTGGGGCCTGAAGCTGTTGGGCGCGATGCCGTCATGGCCATCGTGAGTGCGATCGAGATTCGCACCGAACATGTTCAGGGTGATGCCGGCGCGGATCTTCTCGAGCAACTGCTCCTTGGTAAGTCCCTCTGCCCAGTAATGAGAGTCGCTGTCGAACGAGTCGATGGCCGTCTGCATCTCATCCGTGAGGTATTCACCAGCCTTCTGGGCTTGCTCGGCATCCTGCTCCTTGGTGTACCCCGAGATCGAGACGACGGGGCCATGACCGAGGACATCCCCGATGATCACGCAGCCGTCGTAGCAGAAATCACCGATCTGACGCAGGTGACGGTGGGTCTCGACAGCGGCGCTGCTGGGTAGACCGAGGCGCAAGGTGAACTTGCCCTTGCGCATGGCGTTCTCGACGCACAGCATCTGCTCGGCGTTGTTGCCGGTGAATGTCGACGGACTGACGTACTCCATGTTGGCGTCGAGTGCGTAGTACATCCATGGTTCACACCAGTCGCGATCCTCCGGCCGCCAGACGCATACACCGACGCCTTGCAGGGGTTTGCCATCGGTGCGCTCGCGAGGAAGGTTCGCGCGCAGCCAGGCGAAGAATCGCATGTTGAGATCGACCCCACAGAACTTGTCTGGGTAGTCGAAGTCGGGGATGCCGGCACCACCGCGTGTGCTGTCGGAGGGCGTGATGAGGCCACTTGTTGGTGCGGACGATGGGAAAGTGCCAGTTGTATGACCGGGCATTGGTACCTCTTTCGTAGGCATTTTGGGGTGCACGTCCGATCTGGACGAATAGGCATAATAATATCACAAAATGAAGTAAAGATCAATACTATGGAACGCTTACGCTATGGGCGCATTTCGCGTAAAATAAAAGTAAATGGGTGAGGTAAAAATAGAGGACAAGGGGTCGGCGACGGCCGTGCAGGAGAAGGCATCACAGAATCCATCTCCTGACTTCGTGCACTTACATAACCACACGCATTATTCGCTGCTGGATGGACTCCAGAAAATCCCTCAGATGCTTGATTGGGTGCAGCAGCTAGGGCAAAAGGCGGTGGCTATCACAGATCACGGCACGCTCTCCGGCGCGATTGAGTTCTATAAGGAGTGCAAGAAGCGCGACATCAAGCCAATTATCGGTATGGAAGCCTACGTAGCTCCGAGAAAGCATACCGATAAATCGACTCGAGAAGACCGCACGCCATATCACTTGACACTTCTAGCGAAGAACGAGCAGGGGTATAAGAACCTCATCAAGCTCTCAACTATCGCCTGTCTCGAAGGGTTTTATTACAAGCCTCGTATAGACCGTGAGCTTATTGAAAAATACCATGAGGGCATTATCGCTCTGACAGGGTGTATTGGAGGTGAAGTCGGCACAAACATCCTCGCGGACAACTATGATGCCGCCAAGGAAGCCGCACAGTGGTACAAAGACACCTTTGGGGCAGAGAACTACTATCTCGAAATGCAACCACATATTGGCTGGGAGCCACAGGACAAAGTGAATGCTGGATTGCGCAAACTGGCGAAGGAGCTTGATCTGGGATTGGTCATAACTGGTGATGCTCACTACTCAAAATCCGACCAACATTACGCGCATGATATTCTGCTCTGCGTGCAGACAGGGTCTACGATCGAAGACCCAAATCGCTTCAAGCTCGATCAAGACTTGAGTATATATTCTGGTGCACAGATAGCCGAGCGATTCCCCGACGATTTACAAGCACTTGAAAACACAGTGAAGATTGCTGAGATGTGCAATCTCGAAATCGAGCTGGGCAAGATCTTGATCCCTACCTTCGAGGTGCCAGAAGGTAAGACTGAGCGCGAATACCTGCGCGAGCTGGTCTATCAAGGGGCGATGTGGCGTTACGGGGATATCCCTAAGGAAGATATTAGTCACTATGATGAAACGTCTGCGAAAGCGAAATTGCCTCAACCAGTCCTTGAGCGCATCGAGTATGAGCTCGAAGTCATCGCGCGCATGGGCTATGATGGTTACTTCTTGATAGTGGCAGACCTGCTCAACTGGTCGAAGAATCAAGGTATCGTTTGTGGGCCGGGGCGCGGGTCGGCAGCTGGCTCGATCATTGCGTATGTGACAAACATTACCGATCTTGACCCTATTAAATACGATCTGCTCTTCGAGCGCTTCCTAAACCCTGATCGTATCTCAATGCCCGATATCGATATGGACTTCGCTGACGACCGCCGTGAAGAGGTGATCGCCTATGCGACCGAGAAGTATGGGCAAGATCATGTGGCGCAGATCATTACCTTTGGAATAATGGCGGCGCGTAATGCCGTGCGTGACACCGGCCGTGTGCTGGCGATGCCGTATGCCGAGGTTGATACTGTCGCTAAGCTGATACCAGCACCAATTCAGGGTCGACACATCCCGCTCGAGAAGTCGATCCAAGATGATCCGGATCTCAAGAAAGAATACGAAGGCAACCCTCGCACCAAGCGCCTGATCGACATCGCGATGCAGCTCGAAGGCACGATTCGCAATGCCGGCACACACGCCGCGGGTGTAGTAATCGCGCCAGAGCCGCTCGATGAATACGTACCGCTTACGCGTGCCGCTAAGGGTGGGGTGTCGACGCAGTATATCGGGACGGTGATGGAAGAGCTGGGCTTGCTTAAGTTCGATTTCTTGGGTCTCTCAAACTTGACGATTATTAAGAATGCTCTGCGTATTATCAAGAGGGTGTACGGGCGCGAGATCGAGGTTGGCGAGATCCCGATTGACGACAAGAAGACCTATGAGCTACTTGCGCACGGTGATACAACCGGTGTCTTCCAACTCGAGTCTGCAGGCATGAAGCGCTACATCAAGGACCTCAAGCCCGACCGTTTTGAGGACATTATTGCCATGGTGGCGCTGTATCGTCCAGGCCCAATGCAGTGGATCGATGATTTCATCTCGCGTAAGCACAATCCAGACAAAATTGTCTTCGACCATCCAAAGATGGAAGCTGCACTGAAGGAAACCTACGGCATTATTGTCTACCAGGAGCAAGTCATGCAGATCTCGAAGGATCTCTGTGGCTTCACTGGCGGTCAAGCTGACACGCTGCGTAAGGGCATTGGTAAGAAAATTCCAGAAGTGATTGCCAAGATGAAACAGGACTTCATCGATGGTGCGATCAAACATTCTGACGCTGATCCGGCTTTTGTCGAGAAGCTGTGGGCGGGTATCGAAGACTTCGCAGCGTATTGTTTCAATAAGAGCCACGCGGCTTGTTACGCGCTCATTGCCGTGCAGACAGCGTATCTCAAGGCACACTATCCGGCTGCCTTCATGGCAGCGCTGCTCACCAGTGATCACGGTAATCTCGATCGTATCTCGATCGAAGTGTCTGAGTGCCGTAAGATGGGGATTGAGATATTGCCCCCAGATGTGAATGAGTCTTTCTCAGAGTTTGCGGTGATTCGTGGCGAAGATGGTGTCGACAGTATTCGCTTTGGATTGGCTGCTGTAAAGAATGTAGGGCAAGGGCCAGTGAATGCGATTCTCAAGGCTCGCGAGGAAGGTGGCCCTTTTGCGAATGTCGAAGACTTTGTGCGCCGAGTAGACGCCCGCGAGATCAATAAGAAAGCTATTGAAGCGTTGATGAAAGTAGGCGCATTTGACTCGTTTGAAGATCGCAGTACGCTCATCTACAATCTCGACAAAATCGTGATTTACATGTCTCGCGCACAAAAGAACGCGCTTTCGGGTCAAATAGATATCTTCGGAAGCCTCGGTGCTACGGAGGACATTCCTTCTCTGCCGCTCGATACACCGAGTGAACAACTTGATACACGCGAGATCGCGACTTGGGAGAAAGAACTGCTTGGCCTATATCTGACGAGCCATCCGTTGCGTGATGTGGAAGGGTGGCTGACCGAGAAGACCGTCCCGGCGGACAGCTTGAAGCCAGAGATGGATGGTGAGAAGGTGACGGTTGGTGGCGTGATTACGACGGTGCGAAAGATCTTGACCAAAAAGGGTGACAATATGGCCTTTGTCGGTCTAGAGACGCTTAAGGGCGAGACGGAGTTGCTTGTATTCCCGCGCGCCTATGAAGCCAACCCAGATGCATGGGTAGAGGATCGATTGGTTGCTGTGCAAGGAAAAGTCAATGCCCGAGATCGTGATGGCAATACCTCTGATGATGTGAAGGTTGTGGTTGATAAGGTGAAGACTCTCGAGCCAAGCATCCTCAAGCATTTTATTCCGACTGGTGAGCGGCAAGAGGTTGAGATTCCTGAGACCGCTGCAAAAAAGGCCGATCGTATCATCATCTCCTTGCCTGACCTCAAGGATCAAGCGGCCTTACTGCGGCTCAAGAGTATGCTCCAGAGTGTTCCTGGAGAGACCGAAGCACTTCTCGAGCTGACTAGTACAGGGCAAAAGATTCGTTTACCGTTCAAGGTGACAGTCACGGCCAAGCTTGAGAAGGCGCTTGCAGAGATTATCGAGCCAAGTGCGATCGTAGTCGAATAAAACAGCCACCGCGGAGTGCGGTGGCTGTAGGGGTGCGAATCATGGTGCGCCGAGTAGCTCTTGCTTGATCCCATATGGCACATATTGCCAGGGGATATCGCCGATCCCGTCGACGTGCAGGCCGATCGTATATATCTGAAGTTCAAGGTCACTGAGCCGGACACAGACAAAACGGCAGTCATCGACATTGTAGAGAGCGGGTGTTGCTTGCACGATGCCGATGCGGTTGACGAGCTGGCGAGTTTCTCTCCGCACGAGTCCGAAAAAGCTGGCGATACTCTCTGCGCTGACTGTTACCCATTCCTTGATGACCTCAGTCTCTCGGGGTTTTCCCAGATCAAGCTTGATGCTGTCCGGCTCACGATCGACCGGCGGCTGCATGATGTAGATGGTTTTCGGCAGGTAGCAGTCTTGCCGCAAGAAGAATCCCGTGATCTGGCGAGTTGTGAATCGGTACATAGCGTACTTCCTGGGTCTAGTGTGTACGAATGCGCATATATTGCCACAATCGTAACGAGAGATCAAGCCGGAATGCGGTAAGTACTCCAAGGGTATTGAAAAGATCAGTGCGATCTGATACTATGGGCAAGTTATGCAAGCAGATTTGCTCCAGAAACCACAGCTCAAAGCCAAACTTCCTGAAATCAAGCCAGGCGACACTGTTCGTGTCCACCAGCTGATTCGCGAAGGTAGCAAGACTCGTACGCAGGTATTCGAGGGTCTTGTGATCCGTTACCGCAAGCAAAACACCGGTAATGCATTTCTCACTGTACGCAAGATTGCATCAGGTGTTGGCGTCGAAAAAAGCTGGTTTGTACATAGTCCAAATGTACAGAAGATCGAAGTTATGCGTCGCAGTAAAGTGCGTCGTGCGTTCTTGTCATATATGCGCGGGCTTCGTGGTAAGGCAGCGCGTCTGAGCGAGCAGGAGTTTGATAAGACAGTCGCAAATGAAGCTGATCATCGTACTGCCGATGAACTAGCAGCTGCCGAAGCAGAAGAAAAAGCTGCAGCTGCCGAAGCTGCTGCAAATGAGCCTGAAGTGGTTGCTTCTACCGAAGAAATTGCCGACCAGGAGAATAAAGACGCTGCACAGGCTGATCCTGCAGCCGACGAGCAGGGTGAAGGCGAGAGTACAGAAGATATCAAGCAAAACGAAGGCGATGACGAGCAGCAACTGGCTGCCGAAGAGACCCAAACTGGTGTCGATAAGGCCGAAGACGAGACTGACAAGAAGCAAGCTAAGACAACTGAATAAATATTTGCATCGCGCACAAGATTAAACCCCCGCCGAAGCGGGGGTTTTGCGTATGGTCTACTCCCGAAGCCGTTGGAGCTCTGGGTGTGTTTCATACAAGGCGTTTAGCCGATCGAGCGCTGCATTAAACTCCTCCCAGTGAATGGTGATGAGTAACGCAAGCTCGAGGCTGATCTTCTGAGGCGCACAGTGGAAGACCGAGCAACTGCGCGGGCCAGAGCCGTCGATCATCGACACTCCGGCTAAGTCCGCATCCCAGCAGCCTGGCTGGGCTGTCCTGAAGCGTACAGCCTCGGTCGCGATGACCGGGTGGTATGCACAATCCAGATAGATGTCACCCATCTCGAAATCCGGTAGCGCTCGAGAGCGTCGGAGTTCGCGTGGAAATGCCATCCAGCGCATTAGAAAAAGTTTCATTTCATGTAGGTACAGATTGCCCATGGTGTCTCTTTCGAGTCGTAGTTTGCCTTGGTTCAGCAGCCGCGGCACTACGCATAGACTTGATAGTTATATAGTTTTATACCTGACAACACAAGCATAACCACAGTATTACTATACTTGAATAGTTCTTCATATAATGGTACTCTGCAACAGATCTATCGCACCTTCTACACGAAAGGTTTGTTATGCCTTCAGTCATTCTGCCACGTCCTTCCGACTGGCACGTACACCTTCGCAGCGGCACGATGCTGAGTGATGTCATGCCATTCGCCGACACCTTCGCCCAGATCCTGGTGATGCCCAATCTCGTACCGCCGTTGACCACTGCCGATATGGTGCTCGCCTACGAGGATGAAGTCGGCGCTGCGAGCAATTTCTTCAAGCCAGCTATCAATGGTCATCATGCCAACCGCGCGCTATTTACCAAGTTCTTGACCCAGCGCACATCGGCTGGCGACATTCGCTACGCGGTGAAGTCTGGCGTCAAGGCAGCAAAGTGGTATCCCAATGCCGGCACTACAAATGCATCGAGTGGCATGAATTCTCCTCGTGATCTTCGCGCAGGCGTTTTGGATGCCATGGAAGAGTTCGGCATGGTGCTGTGTATTCACGGTGAGTTCACCAAGGAATTTCAGCCGGACCCACTCCGGCGCGAATACGACTTCATCAAGCATCTCGAGTGGCTTGCGGACTATCATCCGCGCCTCAAGATCGTGATCGAGCATGTCTCGGATCGTCGCATGGCCGAGTACGTGCTGACGCTGCCACCAAGTGTCGCGATGACGGTTACTGCACATCACCCCTTCCTCACTCATGCGGATGCGACGACTGACCCTCATTGCAACTGCATGCCGATCGCCAAGTCCGAAGAGGACCGTCGCTACTTGGCACATCTTGTCCTGCAGGCGGCAAGCGAGCCCAAGGTGATCTTCGGGTCGGACTCGGCGCCTCACTTGGTAGCGGATAAGCTGGCTGGTAAAGCCGGCGTGTGGTCACATCCGACTGCCATCGTGGTGCTGTGGCAGCACTTCGTCGAGTATCCGTTCCCATCACAAGAGGCGAGAGAAGCGGCGTTCAATGCCTTCATGGCTTTCAACGGGGCTGACTTCTATGACGAGCGACTGACCCCGCAAGAGCGGGGCGAGATCGAAATCGTCGAGGAGGACTGGCAAGTGCCGGATGAACATGCCGGTATCGTGCCCTTCATGGCTGGCGAAGTCTTGCCCTTCAGGGTTGATACCATGCGGTGGTTCGGTGAACCGGCCGGTGGTGCTGAATATCAGGACTCATGTGTCCTCTCATAAGTACTATGGCTCCGAGGTTTCTCGGGGCCTGTTTTAATAGAGAAAACCCCCATGCCGATGAGGCATAGGGGCAGTAGGGTCTAACAGGAAGGTCCATCCCAGGTATCCCATTCATTTGCAATTCGAATGATCGAACGCATGCGCCAGGGGCGCATCATGCCGACAGTACCAATCGCCACAGCATCGGCACCAGCTGCGCGAAGCCGAAATACATCTTCTGGCCGCTGAATACCATTTCCCGCAACGATCGGCTTGGTGATGTCTGCGTTTCGTGCCCGCGCGACGCACTCAACGGTGATCGGAAGGCAGGCTGGGCCTGAGAGACCGCCATCACCGCGCACAGGAAGATTGCGTGCAGCAATCGGAGACTGCGCCGTGCCGAAGATCTCCTCCCAGTCGATACGTTCGTCTCCCCAAGGGATGGTGTTTGCGAGCCAGAGAGCGGAGCACGCCCAGTGAGCTGCTGTGTCCGCCATGACTTCGGCAGGTACCGTTGGGTTGAAATTCACCACGATCGGGACCCGGAGCTCGCCCAAGATGTCGAGCATCTCAGTTGTCTCAGGGTAGAAATCGTCGGGGATATGTCCTGAGTTTGGGCACGCGCGGTTGGCCTGGATAGCGAATGGCGCTTGGAATGAGTCTAAGTACGTTTGCAGGAGGCGCACGAACTTTCGGGTCTCTTCGAGTCTCTGATCTGGATCTGCGGCCGCGCTCATGAATGAGATCATGAAGGGTTCGGTGCGGGCTTGCCAGCGGCCTTGCGCCAGTGCCCACTCTGCGCCAGGGCCTGATAGACCGACGGCGTTGAGGACATGACCTGTACGAGGCTTGATTACTATCGAGCGCGGGATCAGCCACTCCTGTGGGGTCAGGCGGTCCGACCTGAGTGGCATATTCCCGTCGCGCGACGGGAAGACGATGGTTTTTGAGACGAATCCACAGTGCATGGGAGTGCCAGGCATGTCAGTACCCCAATCCATGCCAAGTGGCTTGAAGAGCTTGTGATAAGGGTAGCCCTCACCGAAGAATCCTTGTGCACCAGGGGCGCAGAAGATATTGCCGTAGTTGAGTCCATCGAGAGTCAGCATGGTGTGACCTGCTTTCAGTAGCTTATAGGTGCAGGAGACGTGAAGTCCCATCTCAGTACTCGTGTCTTCAAATACTGAGATAGAACTTCGGTCCCAGGACGAATCCTGGGACCGAATGAGGCTAGTCGACGTACAGAGGGCCGTCGCCTTCAAGGAGCAGAACGTACCCGGCACGCCATTGTCCGGGGTTGTCTTCCTTGAAGCTTCTTCCATGGCCGAGAGGCTCATCGATACAGATGGGCATCCTTCTGTACTCGGTGGGGACTTCATCCAGAGCGAAGTTCTGGACGTCCAGTCGACTCAGCGCGTGAACCTTCGGAACGCCGAACATCGCTTCATTCGCCGCAGTGATCGCCGAGAGGGCAGCCACGCCGATGACGATCGCGCCACAGCGTTGAGCTTCCTGGATGATCTTCATGGTCGTGCCTCCGTTGGAGATTCGATCCATGATGACCACGACCTTCTTGCCGCGAATCGACTCCTCATATCCACGACGTTCAGCGCGGTAGGTGTCCTTTGCGACTTTGTCAGCCCATACGGCAACCGTATTGCGACCAGCCAGGTTGGCGTGGATGGTGCAGTACTCGACCAGAGCGATGTCACCTGTCGAAGGACAGATGAAGCCCTCGACCTCGTCGAGGAATGGTCTGATGAGCTCATCGGACAGATCCCACATGATGTCGAAGTGCGGGAAGATGATCTCGCAATTCACATAGCCCGTGAGGAGCTTCCCTGTAGTTGACACGAAGAGACAGCCGCGATTGATGAACACCGCGCCTCTTTCCTCGAGGACGGTTGCTGCATCTAATGGCATGATGATTCCTTTCTCAGGCTGCCAGCACGAGCTGACGGATGTTCGAGTCCATGGTTAGGACGTAGCGACGGGCGGCTTCGGCAAAGTCAGCTTCCGAGGAAGCATACAGGCCTTCGCTGCCGGCATTGAAGAGCCCACCATCACCGACGGTCGTCAGACCCTTCTCAACTGCCAGCTCGAGCTTGCCACCTTGAGCGCCAATGCCTGGCATGAGGATGGTGATTTCCGGCAAGATCCCACGTACTTCTTCAAGTTCTTCGGGAGCAGTAGCGCCGACAACGACAGCTGCCTTGCCCATGAACTGCCACTTGCCGACGCGCATGGCGACGAACTCGTAGAGGGGGATATTCGTGCGACCGGGGTCGATGCCAAGTGCTTCGAGCTCACCTTCGGAAGGTGTGACTGGGACACTCTGGAACTCGCGCGCGCCCTTGTTCGAAGTGCGGCAGAGGACGATCACCATCTTGTCCTCTCGTGCGAGGAAAGGCTCGAGTGCCTCCTCGCCGAAGTACGGGTTGACCGTGATGGCGTCGGCCTTGAGTCGGTCGAAGAAGTAGTGGACCGAACCAGTGTTGGTCTTGCCGATGTCGCCTCGCTTGGCGTCGACGACGATGACGACATGGGGTGCCACCCGACGGATGTGTCGGATGAGTACCTCAAGCGTCATGTAGCCTTCCCAGCCGAGCGCTTCGAAGAACGCAGTGTTCGGCTTGTAGGCGGCGACCAGGTCGTGCGTCGCATCGACGATACGCACGCAGAAGTCGAGAGCGGCGATTGCCTTCTCGAGGTCTGGCACGTCGGGATCGTCGTAGCGGCACAGCACCGAGCCCGGCAGTCGCTCGTACGTCGGATCGAGTCCGAGGCAGATCAGCTTGCCTTCGCCGTAGCGTGATTGCAGCAGGTCGCCACAATCACGTTTGATCAGTTGAGTTTCCAAGGTTCGTTTCCTTTCCAATCGCCTAGAGTTTCCTCATCGGCTATGGGTAAGATTCCGGCATGAATGCCGGCGCCTCGTTTGAGACGTGACTATCATACCAACCTAGATAGTCCACACCAAACATAAGGATAAAAAAAGACGCCCCCACGCGAAGTGAGGGCGTTATGTGTCGGCGGAATCAGTTCCGTCTAGGCCACGCAGGAAGTCCTGGAAGTCTGCGAAGATTTTCATTCGATTCGAGATCAGTCCCTCAAGACGACGGCGCAGGCCCTGGAGTGCAAAACTCGCACTGCCATTCTGCTCGACCTGATCCGGGGTGGGGACGAATGCCTCAACCGCGCCCTGCATACGCAAGAGTCCTTGCAGCATGCTGAGGTTTGGTTGATTGAGGAGTTGCCAGCTCATGGTGCTCGCGCGGTCTGGCGTGATGTCGTCACGGTAGACGGCTTCGGCACGTTGGCGCCACTCAGAAACCCAGGGGTTGGTGTGGCGCTTCAGGAATGCGTCTAGTTGCTCGCGGCTGGGATTGCACATCCAGTCGAGCTTAAGCGGCTGAGCTCCACTGCGCTCGATGCAGTACTCGGCAAAGAATGGGTCAAGTCCTTCGTCGTCCTCGTTGCACCCGAGTAGGGTGATGTTGAGTTGTCCGATCCTGCGCCAGCCGTACTGGGCAAGATCGATTCGCACAATCAGACGTGTGCGCATCGTTTCGTATGCCCAGTCAATATCCACTTTTCTCCTTAAGGTGCTTGGATAGCGGCATTATAAAATCATCTCAACTACAGGTCAAGCTTTCTCTCACATTCATTCGATCTTACGTCCGATCGAGAATGCCTCATGTCCAATGAGCTGCTGCGGACGGGGGAAGATTATGACGTCACCTGCTTTGGCAGCAAATGGCTTACCATCCTGTTGGCCAAAAACCTCGCCTTCAGCAAGCTCCTGAAAATTTTGCATCCCTTCGCGCAATGCAAAGGCCTCTGATGTACGCGTAACAGCATATTGTACTTCAACGACCATTTTCTCGTCAGTGGCAAAGGGGATAGGCGTATCGATCATCTTGTAATGCTTGAGGAATTGATGTACGCAAATGAGAGCAACGAGTTTGCCAGACTGATGGGCTTGGCCGATGGGTCCACACTCTACCGTGATGGCTGGTTTTCCTTGCTCATGGAGATATGAGTCACTCCCGCCCGCCTCGGACGAGTCCCATCCGGTCGAGATAATCTGCGGAAGTAGCTTTCGTGCGATCTCGACTGATGCTTCATCGCAGATGCTAAAGGGTGATCCAGTCTTGTCGCGGAACCCATGTAGGTCGATCAGCGCATCACATCTATCCATGATCGGCATCAGTTCTTGTGCACGCTTTTCCTCAAGGCTCGTACCCTGATTATTTTTCTTGAAGTTTCGATTGAGGTTTGTCTCGATGAACCGTTCATTCTTTTCAAGTGCGGCTGGATTGCCGATGATAAAGTATATATCTCCCTTTATTAAGTTTATATGTTCGATGATCTCAGGTAAGGCCAGCGGCCCAGCTGGCTCGTCGCCATGCACACCGGCAAGGATGGCGATAGTAGGTCCGGGCGTATTCGCTGTGATGTGGGTAACCCCTTTGGGTAGGGAATGTTTCATAATGGTCTCCTGTAATAGTAGTGTTTTGAGATAAACAAAAAACTCCGGTAATCCGGAGTTAGCTGTTTGACTGATAATCTTTATGTATATGTATACTTAAGCGCAACTCCGGGGGAGCAGACGATAACGACGCTTGGTGCTGCGCAAAGTATTCATGCTTTGAGAGTACGCCCCTTTGACTCGATGGTCAATACATAATGTATTGCATTTCGTATTTTGTTCGTATTATAATGAGCGCATGAGAGGTGAGTGGGCAACATTTGATCTGGAGCAGAAGGCTAGAGAGGCGGGGTTTGGCATCATTGCTGGCATCGACGAGGTAGGCCGCGGTGCGGTGGCGGGTCCAGTGTCCGTGGGTCTTGTTGTGCTCCCAGAGGATTTTAATGTGCTAGTAACTGACTCAAAACTTCTCAGTCCTACCCAGCGAGCTGAGAAAGCTGCTCTTATAGCAGAGACGGCTCTTGTATGTGAGGTTATGCATATCGAGGCCGATTACATCGATACGCATGGGATTATTGCTGCACAAAGAGAGGCCATTCAGCGTATGTGGGAGCTCGTTGACCCGCTGCCAACATATGTACTCTTAGATGGTCGGCACGACTTTACAGGCTTGGGTAATGCTGCCTACGTGCAGACTATCGTGCGTGGAGATCAGAAGAGTGTATCGATAGCCGCCGCCTCTATAGTGGCGAAGCATGCGCGTGACGAGCTTATGCGACGACATGCTCTTATGTATCCAGAGTATGGATTTGAGATGCATGTAGGGTACGGTACGAGGGCGCATTTTGCAGCACTGCAGAGACACGGCCCGTGCCCACTGCATCGGCGATCTTTTTTGCGGAACTATATTTAGGCAATGACGAAGGGGGCATATGGATACGACACGAATCGGCAAGAGAGCAGAAGTGTTAGCACAAAAATGGTATGAAGCGAGGGGCTACCGGCTGCTCGAGCAAAACGTCCGCACAAGATTCTTTGAGCTTGACCTGATATTGGAGAAGGGTGACATAATTGTGTTTGTGGAGGTGAAATACCGAGCATCGCCTCATTATGGCGGCGGTATCGGGGCAATAACTGCAGACAAACAGAGGCGAGTGACAGTCGGAGCGTTGTGCTGGCTCGCTGATATGAACTTGATGAGTCACCCGGTGAGGTTCGACGTGATAGAAGTGATTTCCGACGGACCATACGAGAAGATCATGCATCTAGAAGATTGTTTTAGTGTGGATAACATTGATTAACATCAGATGTGCTTTGCACCACGGGGCGGATGCTCGTATGTGATATGCCTAACTCGAAGACCTCGAAGTTAGGGGAGTTAGCACTCGGCACTTGACAGTGCTAATTATCGTCCGATATACTTATGAGCATACATTTACGCTGCTTTGTTCAGTCGGTCGATGCGATAGGGTACGCAGCGAGCGGCTTTTTTCGACCCAAAGCCGAATGAATGTTGGGGGCAAAGCCATACGAATTGCTGGTCGGATACAAGCAGAATACAGTACAATAGAAGAGAGAAGGAAAGACAATTATGAACAATCAATTTATCGCAGCCATCGAGCAAATATGTGAAGAAAAAGGCATCTCCAAGGACATCGTCATGGAGACCATTGAGATGGCTCTCATCGCTGCCTACAAGAAGGACTTTGGTGACAAAGATCAAGAAGTTCGGGTCGAGGTTAATCCGGATAACGGTGACCCACGGATTTTTATCACAAAAGAAGTGACCGACAATGTTGAGAATGAGTTTCTCCAGATAACAGTAGCTGATGCGCAGAAGATCAAGAAAGATGCCAAGGCAGGTGATACTGTTGAAATCGAGGATGACAACAAGGAGTTTGGACGGGTAGCCGCCCAGACTGCTAAGCAGGTGATTATCCAACGTATTCGTGAAGCTGAGCGAGAAGTCATCTATAACGAATATCAGGACAAAGAAGACACCATCATGAATGGTTCAGTGCAGCGCGTGGAACACGGCAATGTGTTTATCGATCTCGGTCGTACAACAGCAATCATGTTTCCTTCCGAGCAGATAAGTAGTGAGCGATATTACACGGGTCAGCGACTGAAGGTCTATGTCGTACGGGTAGAAAATACACTCAAAGGCCCACAGATTGTCGTTTCACGTTCACATCCAAATCTCATCAAGAAATTGTTTGAAATGGAAGTCCCCGAGATTGCAGCCGGAAATGTTGAAATTGTAAATGTTGCCCGCGAAGCAGGTGGTCGTACGAAAATCGCCGTCAAGTCAAATGTAGAAGGCGTTGACCCGGTAGGTACGTTCGTCGGAGGACGTGGTACTCGCGTACAAGCAGTCATGGCAAATATCGGCGAAGAAAAGATCGACATTATACCTTTTGACGAAAATATTGAGCGCTATATCGCAAACGCTCTGAGCCCTGCGAAAAACATCATCAGTGTCAATGCAAATCAAGAAGAACGGCGCGCGTCAGTCAAGATCCCTGAAGATCAGCTCTCACTTGCAATTGGTCGTTCCGGTCAAAATGTCCGCCTAGCAGCGAAGCTGACCGATTGGAATATCGATATTGATGGAGCCGATGATGCTGGTATCGAAGAAACTGCTGATGCCGTCGAAGAGGGTGCGCCAAACAAAAAGCCAGTTGATCTCGAAGATGCCATCATCGCTGCTTCTGGGGAAGTTGACAATACGGATGCCCCGACAGATGTAGATGCAGACGCAGAAAAGACAAATAATACAGAGGCAGTACAGTCAGACACGGAGGGTGATGATAAGCCAACTGAAGCAGAGGAAGCTGCATAACCCATATCTTACACCCGGCCGCTACACACCTTGAATGTTTGATACAACAAAGGAGGCCACATGGAACAGGAACTACCACCACAATTTGATAGATTCACAGAGAATGCAAAGCATAGCTTGGAGCATGCCGGTATGCTTGCGGCCTCACTTGGGTCAGCATATGTAGGTTCTGAGCACCTGCTACTGGGAGTTCTCAAGACACAGGGCTCGATCGGGGCAAAGATCTTGATGCAGGCAGGCGTAACTGTTGATAAGCTGCAGCTTACACTAGCTGCAAATATGTCTGTCTCCACGCAAGCCTTACAAGCCTTGTCGGTCACCGCAAAGAAGACGATCACTCTTGCACTCCGCGTTGCGCAAGAGTATGGTCAGCCGTACGCTGGAACTGAGCATCTTTTATACGCTATTCTGTCGCAAAGAAATGCACGCGCCAATGTCTTGTTGCGTGAGATCGCAGTGAATCCCAATGATATTCGTACCGAGCTGGAGCAGTACTTGACGGCGCAAACTCCGGTATATGGTGAAGATAAGCGCACTGGACGACGGGTAGGGAGTGGTCGTGGGGTACAATCAGATACGCCGGCACTTGATCATTTCGGCATAGATTTGACTCAAAAAGCTGAAAATGACGAGCTCGATCCAATGGTGGGGCGCAAGGCGCAAGTAGATCGCATGGTCTCGATTCTTAATCGCCGTCAAAAAAACAACCCGGTATTGATCGGTGAGCCAGGTGTAGGCAAGACGGCGATTGTAGAGGGATTGGCAGAACGCATTATCCATGAAGACGTGCCCGAGATGCTGCTTGGTAAGCGAATCATTATGCTTGATATGGCGACCGTTATCGCAGGCACAAAATATCGCGGTGAATTTGAAGAGCGTTTGAAGAAACTTATAGAAGAAGTTACAGACAATAAAGATATCATTTTGTTTATCGATGAGCTTCACACGGTCGTGGGGGCTGGTTCAGCTGAGGGCGCCATTGATGCAGCGAATATCCTAAAGCCTGCGTTGTCACGTGGTATGGTGCAGGTCATTGGCGCGACGACCCTCGATGAATACCGCAAGCACATCGAGAAGGACGCTGCTCTTGAGCGTCGCTTCCAGCCAGTGATCGTCCCAGAAGCTACAGTCGATGAGACGATCGAGGTGCTGCGTGGGGTACGGCCCAAATACGAAGAACATCATGGTGTTGAGATTACAGAGGAGGCGATTGAGTCAGCCGCAAAGCTCGCCGCTCGCTACATCGCCGATAGATTTCTACCAGACAAGGCGATTGATCTGATCGACGAGGCAGCCAGCTTGGCACGTATCGAACGTGGCGGGAGCTCAAAACAGCTCAAGACACTTCGAGATCGGATTGCCGAAGTCAATGATCAAATTGATGATGCTGTCTATAATCAAGACTTCGAATATGCTGCTCGCCTAAAGGCTGAAGTCAGCGTGCTCGAGCAAAAGATGCAGACACAAGAACAAAAAGACGCGTCCAAAAAGCATCTTACTATTGGTGAGGAAGATATCGCGAAAGTAATTTCTCTTTCAACGGGTATCCCTGTAACTCGACTCGTCAAGGTAGAGACTGAACAGCTGAAGAAACTTGCTACGACACTGAAGAAACACATAGTAGGTCAAGATGAGGCAGTTGAGGCGATTGCGCAATCAATTCGCCGTAGCAGAACAGGTATTGCACATGCAGATCGTCCGATTGGAAGTTTTATCTTCCTTGGGCCTACTGGTGTCGGTAAAACTGAGATCGCCCGCGTCTTGGCACGAGAAGTCTTTCACGACAAGGATGCGCTGATTAAGGTAGACATGTCCGAGTTTATGGAGCGACATAACGTCTCTCGCCTTGTTGGGGCCCCTGCTGGGTATGTCGGCTATGAGGACGCAGGACAGCTGACCGAGCAAGTGCGTCGTAAACCGTATTCGATCGTGTTGTTTGACGAGATTGAGAAAGCCCACCCGGACTTCTTCAACTTACTGCTCCAGATACTCGAGGATGGTCAGCTCAGTGACGCAAAGGGTCGTGCGGTAGATTTCCGAAATACGATCATCATCATGACCAGCAATGTCGGCGCTAAGGCTTTGTACCAAGAAGCTAAGATTGGCTTCACGACCGATACCGTCGATGAACAAAAGGAGCTCGATCGCTTACATGAACAGATGAAGGGAACTATCCAGCAGGAGCTGAAGCGTACTTTTAGGCCTGAGTTCTTGAACCGTGTTGATCACACCATAATCTTTAAGGCGCTCTCAAAGCTTGATGTGCGCGTGATCGTAGACTTGCAGCTCAAAGATCTTGCAAAACGTCTGTACCAGAAGGACATTATGCTCAAGTTCACACCGAGCATTAAGCAGCTTCTCATCGAAAAAGGCTATGATGTAAACAATGGAGCTCGTCCGATGCGGCGTGCTATACAGGTACTCATAGAGGATAAGCTCGCTGAAGCCATGATCGAAGGCACGATCAATGAAGGTGATACTGTTCAGATCAAGGCCCAGAAGGATGCAGTTGTGCTCGAGCTGACGAACAACATCAATGTCGCAAAGCCGGTTGAATAAAAAAGTCCTCACGCACAATACGTGAGGAGGGCTTCGACATTCAGCGAAGCATTTCTTCGGGGTACATGACCTTCGTAAACAAATCCATCGTTCGCAATAGGACGAAGCCGATTGGTCGAGCCAGCAGCATCCCGAACACGGTGATGAGCCACATGACGAGGCTGATTCCGAGGAGCAGTCCACCGTACAACAAGCCCGCGTAAGCGCCCTGGAAGATGCTGCTTCCCGTGGTAACGATGAGTGCTGCGAAGGCAGGGATGAGGAGAACTTGCCAGAAGTCACGTAGGCGCTGCCATTTTTTACGGTAAAACCATCGGCAACTGACCCCGAGTACGATGAGCATTGTCACGAACGATCCCGCAGCGACTCCCCATGTCCCTGCGAGCAAGGTAATGAACAGACCGCAACAACCAAGGGAGATGCCGTACCTAAATGGTGCATCTTCCCAATTGTTCATCGTGATGCGAGCAATACGTTCACCGGAGACAACATCTGTAAGAGCCAAAAGCATCATCAATCCTGTAGCTGCTGCTACGACAACTGCACTCCAAGGCGCGGAAATACTACGAATGGTGAAGTAGCCATTGTCTGGATTGGTCATGATCTTTGTGTGGATTGGCACGTGGCCGATGATGAGGCTGAACGCCATGATGGCAAGCCAGCTCACGATAAGCCCGAATACAGCCCATCGGAAGGTGTAGCGGAAGATCCGTCTTGCGGACATAATCACTCCTGTTGTTAGAGGTGCGAATAAGTCAATTGAGCTTAGCACGAAGTATTTGCAAAATCAATGCATAAGCCCAAACAAAAACCGTACATTTCTCATTGTCGATCAGGTACAATAATAGAGATGGCAAAACAAACGAGCCAATTTGTATGCGAGGTATGTGGCGCACAGTATTCCAAGTGGGCCGGGCGCTGCCTTCAATGTAATAGCTGGGATAGCTTGGTCGAGATGAAGCCAGT
>CAYMMM010000007.1:0-37585 GCA_964391595.1 uncultured Candidatus Saccharibacteria bacterium
CCTGGAGAAAGTATTCAGATTAATGTGACTGTCAAGAACACTGGCAATAGGATATGGTCAAATATTAGTAACCCTGTATCGATCGGAACCTGGAACCCAACTGACAGAAGAAGTGTGTTTTATGACTCAACCTGGGTAAGTGTTGGGCGTCCGGCAGTGCTTAATGAACTGACGGTCGCCCCGGGTGCAAATGGTAACTTTAGTTTTGTTATGAAAGCACCATTACAGTCCGGGGTTTACAACGAAAGATTTAATCTAGTGGCCGATGGTATTACCTGGTTTCCAGACTTGGGTTATACGATTGCAATAACAGTTAAGCCACTGCAACCAGCTGCTACTGTAGTAAGCCAGAACATTCCGTCTGCCATGACGGCTGGCTCTACGGCTACAGTTACTGCAGTAATTCGGAATGACTCAAATGCAACTTGGAGACAAGGAGATCTGTTGAGGTTGGCGACCGCTACGCCGCGTGATCGTACAAGCATCTTCCAGGGTGCAGGATGGGTTGGCGCTAATCGTATTACGGGTATACAAGAGACATCCGTTTCTCCTGGTCAAAATGGTACATTTGTATACAATCTCAAAGCTCCTGCAGTAAATGGCACATACAATGAACAATTTGGCTTAGTACAGGACGGTGTTGCGTGGTACCCTACAACCTTTGGCGGAAATATTATAGTGACTGGTGGTTCGAATGTGGCATCTGTCCCTGTAACTCGACTTTACAACGGTCGAAGTCATTTCTACGCCGGTACTGATGCTTCGAAGAACGCAGCTATTTCCGGCGGATTCAGAGTTGAAGGTGTAGAGTTCTATGCTTATCCTTCGCAGATAAGTGGTACCGTCCCGGTTACGCGATTATATAACGGGTTCAGTCATTTCTATGCAGGCACTGATGCTTCGAAGAACGCAGCAATTGCGGGAGGTTTTCGAGTGGAGGGGGTGGAGTTTTACGCTTATCCATCTCAGATATCAGGGACTGTACCCGTATATCGTCTCTATAACGGTCGAAGTCATTTTTATGCAGGAAGCGAGGGTTCACGGTCTGCAGCAAGTTCGGGAGGCTTCAGACTTGAGGGCATTGAGTTTTATGGCCTTAGTCAATAGATCAATACTCCTATCGGTTAAGACCGAATTGTTGCTATAATCAGATAATGCAAAAAGATAGCAAGATTTACATAGCCGGTCATCAAGGCCTGGTTGGCAGTGCAATAAGGCGCGGACTTGAGGCGCAGGGCTACACGAATGTAATTGGTAAAACGCATGCTGAACTTGACCTAACCGATCAGGAAGCCGTAGACGCATTCTTTGAGGCTGAGAAGCCAGAGTACGTCATTCTCGCTGCCGCAAAAGTGGGCGGTATCATGGCAAACAATACATACCGCGCAGAGTTTATTTATAGCAACCTAGAAATTCAAAATAATGTTATTGATGCTTGTTATCGCAACGAAGTATCAAAATTACTCTTCCTCGGCAGCGTATGTATATATCCTAAGTTTGCTGAGTTGCCGGTGCGCGAGGACAGCCTGCTTACAGGGGAGCTCGAGTATACAAACGAGCCTTATGCTATCGCGAAAATTGCCGGCATTAAGATGATTGAGAGCTATAATCTGCAATATGGCACCAACTATATCTCGGTGATGCCCGCAAACCTGTATGGACATAATGATAACTTTGACCTCGAAAAATCGCATGTTATCCCAGCGTTGATTCGAAAGATGATCCTGTGTCAGTACATAGAAGAAGGTGCATATGATAAGGCTGCAAAAAACTTAGGCCTTGAAGAAACCAGTGAAGACACGATCCTTAAGCATCTCGAAAAATATGGTATTACCAAGAGTGAGAAGACGGTAACGCTTAATGTATGGGGGACCGGTAAGCCATATCGAGAATTCTTGCATGTTGATGATATGGCAGACGCATGTATATTTCTCATGAATAATGTTGATTTTAGCGACCTTTCGAAAGGGATGGACGAAGTCCGCAACACCCAGATCAATATCGGTACCGGTTCGGATATTAGTATCCGTGACCTGGTGTTTCTTATTAAGGATATTGTTGGATTTAAAGGCAAGATAGCATTTGATACATCAAAGCCCGATGGCACCCCGCGTCGCACACTCAGTGTTGAGAAGCTGAATAATCTTGGATGGAAGCACAAAGTCGAGCTCGAGCAAGGGCTGCGCGATACGGTGAAATGGTATCGAGAAAATAGCTAAGTTTTTCTTGTTCCAGATCTGTAAAACTACCCCCAGTGTAGTATAATTATTACAGATGGAACATACTGTCGTAATACGACCTAAAAAACGACTCGCGATCGATTGGAAGGAGCTCAAGGAGTACCGCGAGCTCTTCTTCTACTTCGCTTGGCGCGATGTAAAGGTACGGTACAAACAGACAGCAATAGGGATTGCATGGGCAATTATTCAGCCATTCACACAAATGGTTGTGTTTACATTGTTCTTTAATAAAGTTGCAGGTATACAGTCTGGATCGAAGGCAGTACCATACGCTATTTTTAGCTATATAGGATTAATATTTTGGAATTACTTTTCTGCTGCTCTTTCAAGGTCGGCTAGTAGTCTAGTGGCAAATGCGGGCGTGATTACAAAAGTATACTTTCCGAGAATTATTGTTCCAATATCATCAACAATTGTCTCGATGATTGATTTTGCTTTCGCATCAATAGTGTTTGTCGGATTGTTGTTTTATTTTAAATTTGCGCCAACACCATTAGCGTTGGTACTAGTGATTCCAGCAATAGTAGTTACATTCTTGGCGGCAACGGGTTTAGGATTTCTTTTTTCTGCCGCCAATGTGAAATATCGAGATGTACAACAAGCTTTGCCATTCATAATCCAAGTTGGGCTATTTCTTACGCCTGTAATTTATCCAGTATCATCAATACCCGCAAAGTTTCAGTGGCTTCTATATCTGAACCCAATGACAGGAGTTATAAGCGCAATGCGAGGTGCATTCTTGGGCGACCAAGTGATTAACTGGCTACTGGTTTCATTATCAGTTGTTGTTTCAGTAGTAATGTTTTGGCTTGGACTTTATTATTTTAAGGGGCGCGAAAAAGAATTCGCGGATATTATATGATTCATCCAGCAATCCGAATTAAAGGCATTGGCAAGAAATATCGTATTAGTCATGAATTAATGGCGCAGGCAGGTACCGGCACTATTCGGGACGCTATGGTGCGTGTGTCAAGAAAGCCACTCGAACTATTTACTGGTCATATCATGAAAAAAGAGGAATTCTGGGCACTTAAAAACGTAAGCTTTGATGTGCAGCCAGGAGATGTTGTGGGGATTATCGGTAGAAATGGTTCGGGCAAATCTACTTTGTTAAAAGTGCTTTCTCGAATTGTTGAGCCCACAACTGGTGAAGCTGTAATGAATGGACGTGTTGCAAGTCTACTAGAGGTTGGAACAGGCTTTCACCCTGAGCTTACAGGTAGAGAAAATGTGTATTTTAATGGTGCAATTCTAGGAATGCGGCGCAAAGAGATCGAAAGAAAATTTGATGAAATAGTCGCCTTTTCTGAGGTGGAAAAATTTTTAGATACACCAGTGAAATTTTATTCTAGTGGTATGTACGTTCGACTAGCTTTTGCTGTTGCAGCGCATCTTGATCCAGATATTTTGATTGTCGATGAGGTTTTGGCGGTTGGTGATGCTGCTTTTCAGAAAAAATGCTTAGGAAAGATGAAGTCAGTAGCTGGCCAAGGTAGAACAGTTTTATTTGTTAGCCATAATATGGAATCGGTGCAAAAGCTTTGTAAAAATTGCATATTCATGAAGTCGGGTGAACTTGTTGATTACGGGCCTACATCTAAAATCATATCCAGATACGAAAAAGAAATGGATGGTAGCAGGGGAAGCATCGACGTGGAACCGATAGAGGGAAGTCTTACCATCAATAGCGCATCGATTAAAGTTGGTTCAAAAATAACCCCGGAAGTGCAGTTTGGCATATCACCAAATGTAGAAATAGATCTGACGGCTAGAGAGATGACTAGTAACGTTATTGTGTCGGTGGGGCTTTCAACCGGAGGGGGTCTACCAATTAGAACGATTTGGTCAGATGAGCTTACCTTTAAGTCGGGGAGATATAATATTAAGGTTGCTCTTGATAATATGCAACTTGCCGTCGGTAACTATCAAATCCAAATTACAACGTCTATAAAGGGAAGTGTGTTGCAGAACATTGATAACCAGTTAGGCTTTTCTGTGCATAAAACGGGGAAGCAATTAGTTGGTACTATTCAAGATTATGGACAGGGTTCAGGGGTTCTGAAGGATCAATCCGCTTTTAGTATTAATATGATAGATTGAAGTGAGGTGTTACTGTGTTTTTTCCAAAAAAGATAACGGGAATTAAAGAGAGTGATAAAGTACTAGAGGTTGGACCAGGTGGTTTGCCTCACCCGCGTGCTGATGTTTTCCTTGATCTAGATCCTAAGCATTTTAAAGATAGTATTGAAGAATCTCGCCAGAGAGGTTTGGCTGATAAGATAAAAACAGACAAGCCGATCGTATATTATGACGGTGGTAAATTCCCTTTTAAGGATAAAGAGTTTGATTATGTAATTTGTTCACATGTAGTCGAGCACGTACCCGATCCAAGGTCTTTTTGTAAGGAGCTCTTTCGTGTAGCAAAAAGAGGGTATATTGAATACCCAACGGTTTATTATGACTATATGTATAATTTTGATGTTCATCCTAACCTAGTAAAAATGGCTGGAGATACATTAGTATATCTGAAAAAAAAAGAAACAAGTTTGGACGAGTGGCTGCCGGTTCAAAAATTTTTTTTCGAAACACTTGAAGCTCAACACGTGCAACTAATCGACCCATTCGAGCATTATTATTTTGAAGGATTTCAATGGGAGAAGCCTTTTAAGGTTCGTAAGGCTAAAAATATTAAAGAGTTAACTTGGGACAAGCTTACCATTCCTCGTCGTTCGCCCGAAATGACAGGAGAGATTCCAGCGATCCGCACTCTAGTTAAGAGAAAAATTAATAGAGCGTTAAGTAGAGTAATGGGTGCGAAGAATAAATAGTATGAAGAGAATATTTAGTCGATCTAAGCAAAACGACATATTGAATGATGATGTATATGCCGAAAAAATGCATCAAATTGGAGTTGGCAAGGATAATCGGATTAACCGAGAGAGATGGTTACAAAAAACTTTAAAAAGTATAAAAAAGGGCAGTACCATACTAGATGCTGGAGCAGGAGAACTACAATATAAGAAATATTGTAAGCATTTAAAGTATATATCCCAAGATTTTGCACAATATGACGGGCAGGGTGATGAAGCAGGATTGCAGATGGGGGGATGGGATAATAGTAGGCTAGACATAGTTTCTGACATAACTTCAATCCCGAGGAAACCTTCCTCTTTTGATGCCATTATGTGTATTGAGGTGTTTGAGCATATCCCTGATCCTGTCGGTGCAATTAAGGAATTTAAGCGGTTATTAAAAGCTAGGGGTAAGCTGGTTCTTACGGTCCCAACAGCTTCACTAACTCATTTTGCGCCATACTATTTTACGGCCGGCTATAGTAAGTATTTTTTTGAACACCATCTGATAAACAATGGCTTTTTAATTAAAGAGATATCATATAACGGTGGCTACTTTGATTACGTAGCTCAAGAGCTTATTCGTCTCGAAGATATGGCCAAGCAGTACGCCGCAGTGAAAACGCCCTTTGGTTTTGAGACTCGTCAAAGCATATTAAGCTTACTAAGCGAGCTTAAAGCCTTGTCGCTATCGGATTCTGGTTCAAGTGAGTTATTGTCATATGGATTGCACGTAGTGGCTGAAAAGGGCAAGAAATGATTGTTACTAGACTGAATGGTGGGCTTGGTAATCAGATGTTTCAATATGCTGCTGGTAGACGTCTAGCACTCCATAACAATACCAACCTTGTAATTGACATTAGCTGGTTTGATGGTCCTGGATTGCATGCAACCGCTAAGAGGGTATACGAGCTTGATATTTTCAAAGTAGTAGGAACTATAAGTCACGATCCAGTATTTCATAAACCGCGCACGGGTATTTTATCAGCTCTCGGTTTACGACAAAAAGATTTACGCGTTTATATGCAGCCTGACAGTGGATATGTCTATAGTCCGGAGATTTTGGACGCAGAAGATTATTCGCGCCTGGAGGGGTATTGGCAGAGTGAAGATTATTTTCAAGATGTAGCAGAGCAAATTAGAAAGGATTTTACTTTTCGAAAATTACCAAATCAACCTAACAAAGAAATGCTTAATAAAATCGGCATTAGTAATGCTGTTTCGTTACATGTCCGTAGAGGTGATTATGCACAAGATAAAAACACAAATTCTTTTCACGGATTAGCTCCTTTAGACTATTACGGGGAGTGTATGTATCGTATAGAAAAAGACATAGATGAGCCTCATTTCTTTATATTTTCAGATGAACCAGAATGGTGTAAAAAAAATTTAAAGAATCATAAAAATATGACTTATGTTGATATAAATGATGCAGACCACGGAGCTGAAGACATGAGACTTATGGCTGCATGCAAGCACCATATAATTGCAAATTCTAGTTTTTCATGGTGGGGAGCTTGGTTGAACCCAAAGCGCGATAAGAAGGTGTATGCGCCAAAGCAGTGGTTTGCGGGTACATCCGTAGTCGATACCCGTGAACTTATACCTAAAGATTGGATTCGTCTGTGAGTAGTCTTCCTAGAGTGAGCATAATATTACCGGTTTATAATGGCCAGAAATACATACAATCTAGTATTAATAGTCTGCTTGCTCAGACCTACGCTGACTTTGAGTTAATTGTTATAAATGATGGTTCTACCGACAATACGGAAGAAATCATTAAAAAAATACGCGACCCTAGGCTAAAAATAATCAGTCGGCCGAATAAAGGGCTCGTAAAAACCTTGAATGAAGGGATACGACGAGCAAAAGGCGAATTTATAGCCCGTCAAGATGCCGATGATTTATCATTGCCGACACGTCTCGAAAAGCAAATCTCCTTTTTAGACTCGCATCATAAGATTGGTCTTGTGGGCTCCAACTACACAATTATTGATGAAGAGGATACAGAGCTCGTTGCGACCGATATATTTACGCATCCAGATGATCTGTCGGTTGCTGAAATTGTTTCTAATCAGTTTGGCCATGGCTCTGTTGTGATGCGTTCATCAATTGTCAGAAAAGCTAGGGGATATAATGCAGCTGTGGGTCACGTTGAGGATTACGACTTATTTGTGCGCATGAGTCGACTTTCGAAGATCGCTAATTTACCAGAAGCACTTTATCGGTGGCGTCGTAATCCAGTTGGTATTTCATTGAGTAATGATACTCTCCAGCAAGAGCAGGCTTTTGCCGTGAGAGATCGATATTTTAAAAAATATCTTGTCAATGCAACAAATAAATCATTGTTTAATTCGTGGCACCCTATGAGTCTACGTTCAGGACCGAGGGCGTACTGTGAAAAAAAATCACGCCTCTACAGAGATCTAGCCTACTTATTCTGGAAGTTTGGTCACAAGGATCGTGCAAGGTCAGCTATTAGAAAGGCACTTCTTGTTGCTCCCTGGAAGAAACAAATCATTAAGGATTTTGCTTTATCCACGCTTCACATAGACATGTCGGAACGATTGACCTATGAATATCTCTAGTAATACCTGTGTAGATGTAATCATCCCGACATATAATGGGATGCCATATCTTAAAGAAACAGTAGAAAGTATCCTCGAACAGGATCATAAGAGGCTTAAGCTTTATATTGTCGATGATGGATCTGAAGATAATCGGCTAACTGAGAAGTTTGTAAAATCTATAAAAGATAAAAGGGTACACTATATTTATCAGACTAATGGCGGGCAGGCAAAGGCTCGAAACAAAGGAATTAATTTATCAAAATCGCCGCTCATAGCATTTTGTGATGCTGATGACTTATGGAGAAAAAACAAAATTTCTGCTCAGATAACTGCGTTATTAAGAGATAATAAATTGGGAATGGTTTATGGGGGCATTAATGTTATTGATGCCGACAATGCATTTATCAGAGCTTTAAAACCTCAATATAGAGGGCAAATATTTACTGAATTACTTTCAGGCAACTGTATTGTAGGGAGCGCCAGTATGGTTATTGTACGGCGCGATGTTCTAGAGAAAGTAGGTCTATTTAGAGAGGATTTTTTAGTAGGGGAAGATTGGGAGTTATGGCTTCGTATTAGCCGGAAATATAGAATAGATTATGTTGATGACATTCTTGCCGACCTAAGGTCACTTGATGATGGTATGCAGAAAAATTGGAAAAAGATGGCGGATGGTCTTATGTATATGTTGCCAATAATGATAAATGAGTTGTTACTTAATCCCAAAGAGGCTAAAATCTTGACCGCAACTTGTATGTGGCAAGTTAGTCATTTCTACTTTTTTAATGGACAACGGTTTATGGCATGGAAGTATATGACTAAATGTTTAATTGCTAACCCTAAGTATCTTACGGATAACGAACGCGTTTTTTCAATTATTACAATATATTTGTCCAGCCGTATTGCGAATATTGCGTCGCGAGCTATCAGGAAGCTATCTTTTTGGGTCAAAACATAAAATGGTAGCTTATCGTTAAAATATGAGCCAGCTTGTTACAATAATTATTCCATGCTACAACTATGGAAGATATGTTGCGGAATCGATAGAGAGCTGCCTAGCACAGACATATAAAAAACTAGAGATCATTGTTGTAGATGATGGGTCAACCGATAACTCCAATAAAATCGCTCAAAATTATTTAGATAGGGGGGTTAAATATGTACGTCAAGACAATGCTGGTCCAGCCGCCGCTCGTAACAAAGGAATTCGCGAAAGTCATGGTGATTATATTTGCTTCTTGGATGCAGATGATATGTTTAAGCTGCAATATATCGAAGCTTGCTACAAGCAGCTTTCGGCAGCTGCCAGTGATGTTGGGTACGTATATACAGGTATAGAATATTTCGGTGATAAGTCGGGCAAACACAGAGGACGTGAATATGATATTGACTTGCTCAAGCAAGAAAACTATATTCATGCTTCAGCGCTATTTCGTGCATCGGTTCTGAGAAATCATTCATTTGATGCAAGTATTCGTGGTGGGCTTGAAGACTGGGATCTATTTCTAACCCTAGCTGAAAACGGTGTCTATGGTAGTTTGCTGAATAAGCCTTTGCTCCGATATAGAAAGCATACTGCGGAGGGCGCGAGTATTTCTGATAAGATTGATGATGAACTTAATATTAATTGGGCCCGATTTAAAATACAGCTACGGCATGTTCGATTTGTGGGTATTGGTAGAATTATTCATACATTGGCACGCACAATTCGAATTGCACTGGGTATAAAGCGATAGCATATGAAAAGCATTGTCTTCATCTCTAGGGATAAAATAGGTGAGCGCATGGCAGGAACCGCTCAGCGTTACGTTGAGCTTGCTCGTGCTGCTGGAAAGCATACGACCGTCGGGCTGGTTGCCCCTCCAGGGTCAACTAGGCCCGTAGATTTGGATGAGAACATTCAATTTATGTCAAAAGATGTGTCACTACGTAGGGTAGCCAAGTTTTTATCTTCATATGACGTATGGTTTAGTCAAACGATCAGTGCAAAAGAACTGTTTTTACTGAAACGAAATAAGGCCGAGTTTATTTATGATGGCTACGATCCAGTGTATATCGAGAATCTTGAGCGCCTGAGCTATGAGCAAGATGATATATCTGCTAAGAAGCATTTGGCATTTATTCGAAATGAGTTGAAGCGAGCATTACTAAATGCTAAGTACATTGCTTATGCTACTCCTGCTCAAAAACATTACCTACTTGGCCAGCTACAAGCGCTAAAAGGGCTGAACCTTGGAGAATACCGGCAAAACCATAGTGCGGTCGGAAAATTTGTCAGTCTGCCATTTGGTATGCACGCCCAACGCAATCTAGGTGGTTCTGAGAGAGACGAACTGCGTAAGAAACTCGGAGTAAGTAAACGAGATCAGCTAGCGTTATGGGGTGGTGGTATATGGAATTGGTTTGATCCTTTGACGTTGCTCGAATCAATGAGAAAAGGATATGTTCCAAATAACACCAAATTATATTTTCCTGGATTTAGGCATCCTGATCCCCATGTACCCCAGATGCAAGTCGCTAGCCAGGTTATGGCCTATATAGATAAGTACCCAGTATTGCGCAAGAGAGTAATAATTGCTGAAGGTTGGACGCCATACTCTAGGCGTAACGAGCTTTTTGGCATTACTGATGTAGGTTTATCTTTACACTACCAGTCGCTAGAAACTGAACTTGCTTTTCGTACCCGCGTGCTCGAATACCTAGCGCACGAGGTTCCGATCTTATCCACGGAAGGTGATTATTTTGCTTGGGAGATAAAGACTCAAGAGCTTGGCGAGGTAGTGCCTTATTTGGATGCACGCGCGGTTGGGCTAGCTTTACATAGGTTACAGGACGCGAAAATCTCAAAGATGTACAAAAAGAATATCGATTCATACCGCAAAGAATATGATTGGGATAGCATAATCAAGAACTTACTTGAGTTATTATGAAGAAATCTAAAATTGATGTAACGTTTATTCTTGTGCATTATCATGCACCAGAGCTAACATTGCGTGCACTTAAATCGATAGATAATCATAATTCGAAATATACACATAGTTCGGTGGTAGTTGACAATGCATCGTCTGAGAACGAACGCAATATATTGCGCGAGGGACTGAGGGGCTTAAAGCATGCTGTGAGGATCACTAAAAGATTAGCTAACCCAGGTTATGCAGGTGCCATAAATTTTGCAGCGAACAAAAACAATGAAGCAGCATATATAGCGATTCTAAATAATGACGCAGAACTACTTCCTGGCTGGCTCGACAAGCTGGTTGGGGCACTAGAGGCTGACGTTAATCTAGGGGTAGCTGGCGGCATTGAAGTTGATGATACGGGCGTATCGCATTTACCGCCCAAATTAGTGTTAAAGAATCTAACTACAATTGCACGGCAAAGCAGCGCAAGCGTAGAATCTGTTGAGTTCGTCAGTGGAAGTAATATGATAATTCGAAATAAATACTTCCAGGATTGGTATGATAGTTACTTTTTATATTATGAAGATGTTGCTGCATGTTTAAATATGTGGCGGTCCGGTCATGGGGTAGCACTCGTGCGGTCCGCGAGAGTACATCACGAGCCCAACACCACAACTGCTTCGTCTATTCCGCTAAGGCGCGGTGTCTACGCAAATCGAAACCGCTATCGACTCGGCTATCAATTTCTTACGGGAAAAGAATTACTCATTCTGTGGCTGAACGGGATCAAGGGTGATTTATTGGGCTCGATTTTCTGGATTCTTATGCTTCCATTTACGGCACTGATTAAACGGTCCTCTACCGGAAACTACTTATACAGAGATGACTGGAGTCGTCTAATCGGTAGACTAGGTGGCTTCCTTAGCGCACTTATATTATTACCTGATTTCATGAAGGAGCGACAACGCATTTATAATAATGACTGGTCACTAGCGCAGTTGCTCGCTAAGCTTCATAATTAAACACATTATGCGCATCGCAGTAGATTTACGCCCGCTTCAGAGCGGTCATGCAAAACGCGGGATTGGAAAATATCTTAAAAATATGCTCCCAGAACTTTTCCGGCTAGGAAAGTCCCACACTTTTAGTATATATATCTGGCGAGGAGTGCCGATTGAGCTAGATCTCTCAGACTTTCAAAACGTAGAAGTCATCTCTGTTGGGAGCAGTGCTCTGGAGAAATTCGATAAGGTTTTACAGTATCGACGTGCGCGCCACGTCCCTCTTCGATATCTTACGAGTGTAAAGGGGGATGTATTTTTCCAGCCCGATGTATCATATGACTTGATTTCGGGCGTCCCTACTGTGGCGGTTTTGTACGATCTAATCCCACTACTATTCGAGAAAGAATACTTCTCGTTCTATATTCCACAAGATGATTCTCATTTTTTTGCGTGGAAGATGAGAGACCGTTATGCAAAAATAATGCGCCGGTTTGCTAATGTGCAGCACATCATTTCAATATCAAAAGCATCTTTAACTGACTTGCATAAATTTAATCAAAGTACAGAAAAGATTAAATCAACTATAACTCCCTTGGCAGCACAAGCATTACCCAAACCCGAATCAAAATCAATTATTGATGCACCATATTTCTTTTACGTTGGAGGTAATGATCACCGGAAAAATGTTGGCGAGCTCATAGAGGAATTTGCTCAAGTAGTGCGAGAAAACCCAAAAACCGATGTCAAACTTGTGCTTGCGGGTAACGATTTTGGAGAGGCACAACGCGGTGTAAATCCGCTTTTCTGGAAAAAACTCGAAGCTTCTCGTGTGCAGGATCGAGTAATTTTTATGGGTTACGTTGATGATAAACAGTTATCAACATTGTATAAGTATTGCTTGGCGTTTGTATTTGCATCGCGTTATGAAGGCTTCGGACTGCCAATTTTAGAAGCAATGCAGGCACAGGCGCCAGTAATTGCATTCGCTAATTCATCAATCCCAGAAGTGGCAGGAGAAGCAGCAATCCTGGTAGAAAATCGAAAAACATTTATTAATGCGATGAATAGAATGTTGAGAAATTCGTCACAGCACGCAAAACTTGTCGCCAAGGGCCTGAAGCAAGCGAAGAGTTTTACTTGGAAGGCAACTGCGGGCAAGACACTTGAAGCACTCGAGTCGACAGCTCAAAATTCAAAAAACAACTAGTCTTTGAGTTCCTTCACGTCAGCATCGACCATCATGGAGACGAGTTCCTTGAAGCTTACCTTCGGCTGCCAGTTGAGTTGTTTTTTGGCATGAGCTGGGTCACCGATTAAGAGGTCGACTTCGGCTGGTCGGAAATACTTTTCGCTGACTTCGACATATTTCTCCCAATCTAGGCCGACATGTTCGAAGGCAATCTGACAGAATTCCTTCACCGAGTGAGTTTCATTTGTTGCCACCACGTAGTCATCCGGTCTGTCTTGCTGAAGCATAAGCCACATCGCCTCGACGTAATCTCCAGCAAAGCCCCAGTCGCGCTTGGCATCGAGATTACCGAGATAGAGTTTATCTTGCTTGCCAGCCTTGATGGCCGCAACAGCTCGTGTAATCTTGCGGGTTACAAAAGTCTCGCCACGGCGTGGGCTTTCGTGGTTGAAGAGTATGCCATTGCTGGCATGCATGTCATAGCTTTCACGGTAATTTTTCGTGATCCAATACGAATACACCTTCGCAGCACCATACGGCGAGCGGGGATAGAACGGGGTGTTTTCTGTCTGTGGAACCTCTAAGACCTTACCAAACATCTCGCTTGAAGAAGCTTGGTAGAATTTTGCCTCTGGTGCACAGGTGCGAATTGCTTCGAGCAAGCGCAATGTACCAGTACCAGTGACGTCCGCCGTATATTCTGGTACATCAAACGACACCTTCACATGGCTCTGGGCGGCGAGGTTGTACACCTCATCGGGCTGCACTTTGCTGACAATGTGTTGCAGTGAGCTGGAGTCAGCGAGGTCGCCATAATGAAGCTCGATTTGATCAAAAATATGTTCGATACGACCGGTCGTAAAGGTGCTGTTGCGGCGCATGATGCCGTGTACTTCATAGCCTTTTTCGAGTAAAAGTTCTGCTAGATACGATCCATCCTGGCCAGTAATGCCAGTTACGAGTGCGCGCTTTGTCATGTATGCTGTCCTTCGTTTACTGATTCTGAGAGAATATACGTATAATACTGTAACAAGATATGACAAAGCAGACCAGCAAGAAAACAATCTATATCGAAGCGACAGCTCTGGCACGCAATAATAAAACTGGCGTGGATTACTATGCGGAGGGGCTCATGCAAGCCTTAGTTGATACGCTTCCATCATACGAATTTGTGTGTTTTCATTTTGCAGATACCAATGCTCCGCTAAGTATACAAGGCAAAAATGTCCGAGAGCAGATCATTACTCCTATGAGTGCTCGCAGCTACCGCCTGCTGTTGCTGCTTGGTGTCGCGCCTTCGCTTGAACGCTTGCTTGGGTGTAAGACGGTTGATACGGTGATTTTCCCAAACTTCTTCGTTTATCCAGTGCGGACCAAGTCCGCGAAGATTTATCCGGTTATATATGACACAGCCTATCTCGACACGCCCGAGTATGTCGCTCCACGTAATCGCATGAATCTGCGTACACTTATCCCCCGTGGCATCAAACACAGTACCCGTGTTCTGACGATCTCGAAAGCGACCGCAGAAAGACTGGAGCATTGGTATCGCCTGGCAAAAGACAAGAGCCTTGTCTTATATCCGGCGCCACCGGATCCTGCCCCGGCGGATACCAGCATGCAGCTGCCACAGAAGTTCTTCCTCTACGTCAGCACACTCGAACCGCGGAAAAATGTCGCAAATATCATCCGTGCCTACAGCTTGCTACCGGCAGAAATCCGAAACGAGTACAAGCTTATTCTAGCGGGGGGCAAAGGCTGGATGGATGATGAGATCCAGAGTGAATTGGCTTCATGCGATCCAGCCCAAGTTGTTGTTTTAGGCTACGTGAGTGATGGCCAGAAGGCAGCCTTATACAGTAAGGCGACTGCTTTTGTGTATCCGGCACTTTTTGAAGGCTTTGGTATGCCGATCCTAGAGGCACAGCGAGCAGGTGTGCCAGTGATAACGTCGCGGAACAGTTCGCTGCCAGAAGCTGCTGGTGAAGCGGCCGTGTATGTGAAGCCGGACGCGAAGAGTATCGCGCATGGCATGGAGAAGATAGTCAAGGATCAGGCTTTGCGCAAGCGGTTGATTGCTGCTGGCAAGAAACATGCACAGAAGTTTACATGGCGATTGTCGGCTGAAAAACTAGCGCAGGTGATACGTGCTAACGAAACTTCATAGTCATACCAAGCGTTGGTTTGGATCGAAGGTGCAAGCACTTAAGACCACGCACCGTGACTATGCGTATGGCATGTTGCTTGCCTTCACGTATATGCTGGTAGTCATTGTCTGGCGCTCGATCGATCAGCGCCCACCGCATTGGGACATGGCACGCCATCTCTACACCGCCGAGGTGTATGGCCAGCTATTGCACGGTCATCATTGGCTCGATCTGGTGTGGCACTATTTGTACTATCCACCTGTTTTGTACATATGGACTGCTGTGTGGCAGGCAGGATTTGGTCACAATGTACTGTCTGCCGTTGCCTCAAATATACTGTGGGTCGGTTTGCTTACAGGCTCCATGATCGCGATTGGGCGATCGATCAAGGCCCCGAAGTCAGGCTTGATCGCATCGCTGTTTTTTCTCACTCTTCCGCTGATTGGGTCGATAGCACGCGACTTTCAAGTCGACCTGCCATTGACGGCAATGGTCTCGTTGTCGCTGGCTGTCTTATTGCGCACGAATCGGTTCACAAGCTTTTGGTGGTCGGTAATATTGGGGGTGTGCATAGGGCTTGGGCTGCTCACTAAGTGGACCTACCCGGCGTTCGTGGCGCTCCCTGCACTGATAACGTTTTCGGTGGGTCTTGCAAGCAAAAAAGATCGAAGGGTAGTTGTGCAGAATATTATCACGTGCGCGGCGATCGCAATTATGATCCCGCAGCCGTGGTATGTAAGAAATATCGATGCGATACGAGGTGACTTTGCTGCAAATGGATCACTTGCTGGATTGCGCGAAGGTGATCCAGAAGTCTGGTCGCTGGCGGGATGGTCTTGGTATCCGCTGGCGATCTTGAGAGAATACCTGTGGCTTCCATGGCTTGTGCCGATCATCGCTAGTGCGGCTCGGGCAGTCCGCTCGAGACTAAAGAATCTAACCCTGTCCTCGGTAGTGCTTGCGAGCAGCGGTCTGGGCGGGCTGCTACTATTTACTTTGTTGCGCAACAAAGACGCGCGATATATTATGCCGATATTTGTAGGTCTGAGTCTTTGGGCTGGTGTCGAGATATCGCAATGGCTACGAAACAAGGCATATAAAATATATGCGTATGCCGCTCTTGCATGCCTTGTTTTGAGCTACAGCGCTACAAGTTTTTTGCCACTAAATGCTGATGTTTCCTTTGGAGGTATAACTCTGTGGCGTTCAACTGGCTACATTACTGGCGCCCCGCATAGGGAGGCTTGGTGCCAAGATGACGCATTTCGTGAAGCAGCAAAGCTTGGTGACTCGGCATCGTACAGTGGCCCCGACAGCATTTGGTTTAATGACTGGGGAAACAGGTATTATGCAGCGCGGTATGGCATATACTTTGCCCCACCATCTCAGTCGGTGCTTATAACGCGCAGTGACATTCGGGTGCAGAACGCGCACTGGGAGTGCCAGGCTGGAGATGATACATGGGTGAGCATACAGCCCTAGCGCCCTCATGCTTGCATGAGTGTAGTCCCGGCAGGTAAGCTAGATGCAAAAGAGAGGGGAATGCTGTGCTTGAGCACTTAGGTCGGACCATAACAAAGAAAAACCTCATACCACTACTCGTAGCGGCAGTGATTTTTGCCTTGCCGTTTGAGCGTATCCCATCTCTGGATGTATCTGTATTTGGCATGAGTATCACTATGCGTCTTAGCCTATTCTTCTGTTCGGCTTTGATGATCGTGGCCGTGCCGCACATTTGGAAGCGGCGTGCAGAGCTCAAGGATCCGGCTTTCATACTTCTCGGTGCATTTCTGTTTACCTATCTGCTTTCAGTACTGGTGAGTACCGATCTCAAGCGTGCAGTAGCGGTATGGATCTTCACTGCCTTTACCTGCTTCACAGCTCTAGCGATGGCGTTCTTGTACGGTGGCGCAAACAAGCAGTGGGTTGATCGAGTGGTTTACATTACGACGTGTATTATCTTGATCTTCGGGTTCTATCAATTTGTAGGTGACCTTCTCGGCCTGTCTCCTCAATGGACAGGCTTGCGTGATTTGTATGTCAAGTCAGTTCTTGGCTTCACGCGCATACAGTCGACGGGCTTGGAGCCATTGTATTATGCAAACTATCTTACTATTCCGCTCCTGTACTTCGCTGTGAAGTTTTTGCGCGGAGATGATGAGCATCCGTATCTCCTGGCTCTCATCGCAACACAGATGATATTGACTGTGTCGCGTGGTGCAATCGTTGCGGCATCTGCTGGCCTGGTCGTGGTGCTGATTATCGCGGCGAGAAAGACACGCTACACTCAGGTACTCGGGCTGCTTGGATTGGTCTTGGTCGGCGTGGCGCTAGCACTCAATATCAGCTACTTCACCACGCGTTCACCAAAGGCTAGTACAAATACAGCTCAAAACAATGCCACGGCAGTCGTGCAGCAAGCAACCAACTATGTGCCGCAAGATGATCGAGTACGAAATCGCGAGTTGGCGTTGAAGGCATTTATGGAGCAGCCATTTCTCGGTATCGGTCCAGGAAACTTTAGCAATTATTCAAAAAGTCAGGTCGGTCTGTATCGTGAATGGGGCGGTTACATCATCGCCAATAATGAACCGGCTGAACTCTTGGCTGAAGGGGGAGTCGTCAATTTCTTGCTGCTAGTGAGCTTCTTTGCACTGGTATGGTGGAGGGTGGTGCGTCATGCTTGGAAACTCGGTTCGTACGAAGAGGTCTGGACGGTTGTGATATCCGGTTTCTTGGTGACCATGGCTATCCAATATCAGACATTCTCAACGCTGTATGTGATACACCTCTGGGTGCTGGTTGGGATTGGGTTGGCGCTCACGACACCGAGTTTGCAAGCTCAAGGCGATATGGCTGTTGCGAAAGTACGGTCTGCACTTGTGGCGCCACTTGCAACAAAAGCTACTCGAAACACTGCGAAAAAGAAGCGTTCGCGTCGCCGTAAGGGCAGAACCAAGAAAAGTTGACACGTTAACTACCCTAGAAGTACGATAGCCCCATGAAGCTGACCTGGAAGCAATATCGATGGATTGGCCTCTGGGCTGCAAACCTCGTATTTATCATCGGTGTCTGGGCCTCGCTCAGCTGGAAAGGAGCCATGACCGGCACGACGCCTGTCATGCTCATGTCTTTCTCGCGCTTAGCAGCACTTCTGGCTGCCTACTGCTTACTCGTCCAGTTTTGGCTTATTGGTCGCAGCCCGTGGATCGAGCAAGACTTTGGCCTTGATAAGCTGACGCGCATACATCGCTGGAACGGATTTGCGACAGTAACTCTTGTGGTGTTACACGTTTTTTCGCTCTTTAATGCGCAAAGTTTAATTCTTGGCGTAGAGATACCGGGCGCTGTGCAGTACGTCTTGAGCAACTATGAAGATACAACCAAGGCACTAATCGCAGAACTTTCGCTCATACTTGTAGTCGTGTCGTCACTTGTCATTGTGCGCCGCAAGCTCCCGTATGAGGCATGGTACTATGTGCATTTGCTCACCTATATAGCGATTGTGTTTTCGTTCGGACATCAAGTACACAATGGATTGCACTTGCTGAGCAACGAGTGGTTTCATGCCTATTGGTATGGCTTGTTTGCTTTATCGGCGATTTTGTTTGTATTGTTCCGATTTATTCGACCATTTTGGCATTGGCAGCGACACCGTTTTCGCGTTACACGAATCGTGGAAGAAGCAAATGGTGTGCGATCGATCTATATCGGCGGCAAAAATATACAAGCGTTCTCATACACTGCCGGACAGTTTGGAAAGTTCTGGTTTGTGGCAAAGGGTTTCTGGCTCGAAGATCATCCATTTACCATCTCGATAGAACCAGGTGGGGAAGAGTTGCGTATTACACCAAAAGAGTTGGGCGATTTTACAACCCGCCTCAAGGAGCTCCCGGTTGGTACGCCAGTAGTCATCGATGGTCCATATGGTCGATTTACTGCCGATGTAGCTACGACAAAGAAGCTCGTGATGATTGCTGGTGGTATTGGCATTACGCCGATGCGAGCAATGCTCGGTGCTCTAGCTGATGCCAAAGATACTCGTGAAATCATTTTGTACTACTCAGTCAAATCGCCCGCAGAGTTTGTGTTTACAGATGAGATCAAAACCCTACAAAAAGATCTGAAACTAACGATATATCGCCACGTCACCGAGGGGGCTGAGCGGGGGATGCGCCACGATCTCTTGAGTGCAGATGTGATCAAAAAAGATCTCGGCAAGCTATCCTCAGCAGACTTCTTTGTGTGCGGGCCTCCGGGAATGACCTTGGCACTGCGGAAGGACTTAGCAAAAGCTGGAGTGAAGCCTGAGCATATACATTATGAGCTCTTTAGCCTGGTGAAATAGTGAATAAGTTGGCGTCTACAAAAACAACGACTCAAATATTTGCACGATCAACTGCAAAGTTATTGCACCGTGCCACTTTTCTCATGGACAAAACGGTCGATCGAGCTTTGCAAGAGTCTGTAGGGATTAGTTTGTCGCAATTCTTGATGCTCATGCAGTTGGATGGTGGAGAGCAGTGTCAAAGGGAGCTGGCGACGGAGCTCGGAGTGACGGCTGCGGCGATCTCGCGGCAAGTAGGCAGCATGTGCGCGCGTGGGTGGCTCAAGAAGCTTGATCACCAAGATGACAGACGGTTTGAGTTTATTGTACTTACTACAAAGGGTAAAAATATATACACTCGATCAGTCGAGATTATTGAGGCGGTGTTTGATAATCGTTACGCAAAGCTCACCGATGCACAAAGACGCGAGATTTACGACGCGCTGAATGTCTTGATGCAGTGTTACGAATAGCAATCCGGCGGCATCGTCACTTCCTTTACACTAGCGGATAGTGATAGGATATTGCATATGCTTACTACATTGTATAGTTACGGTATCGCGCTGATCACTTTTTTGATTATTGATATGTTTTGGCTCCAAATCGCAGCCAAAGATTTGTATCGTCGGTCTTTGGGCGGACTACTGACCGACTCTCCAAACCTATTTGCTGCTTGTATTTTTTACGCGTTGTTTATCGCTGCATTAGTGTATTTTGTGATACACCCAGCCCAAAGAGACAAGGATTTTAATCGTGCTCTCGTACGAGCTGCGGCTTTAGGCGGGATTTGTTACGCTACATACGATCTCACAAATCTTGCGGTTTTACGTGATTGGCCACTTAGCATTACCGTAATTGATATTATTTGGGGGATCGTACTCTCCACTGCCGTCACTGCGATTACACTGATTTTGCTGCAGCGTCTCGGCAAGCTTACCTTACGGTAATGCATGGCAAAGTCATGAATAGTGCTACAATAAGCTTAAGCAGTTAATAGGAGCATAGTCCTATGCAAGAAGCAAAAAAGCCCAAAACCACTACAGCGAATACCAAAATGCCTGTGCAGCTCAAGGTATTCTTGTGGATTTTCGGCATCTTCATAGTTATTGGTGTTGTAAGTTCAGTAGTAGCTGGCTTTTTCGCAACTTCAATACTCGGTGGCGTATTTAGTAATAACAAAGTCAAAGTCGACCAGAGCGGCAATGTAGAAGTGAAAACAGACGATGGCAAGGTAAGCTTCACGAACAAGAAGGAGCTACCGAGCACATGGCCTACTGACCTACCCGTATACCCAGGAGCAATAGTCGAATCATCCTTCACTGGTGAAAAATCTCTCGTCAATGTACACTTCTCCAGCGACGACGATAGTCAAAAAGTCATTGATTATTACAAGCAGCAGCTGGCGTCAAACGGCTGGAAGGCAGATGGGGATAATGGCTACTTTTCGCTCGGTGGGGGTATAGGTATTGCGACCAAAGATGATCGCCGTGTACAGCTAACGATCTTGCAGAATGACAAGCCAAAAGAAGGTGAGCTCAAAACAGTCATCACTATAGCGGTAATTAAGACTACGCCAACACCGGCTGCGGAATAGCTAAGAAAAGGGCATATGCAAGAAACATATCTCGTCACTCCACAAACATCCTTAGCGATTCAGCAGCAAGCAGCCGAATCCGAGGCACAGCGGATATCGGAAGAATCAGTTCGGCAGCTCGAGCTGCGTCGATTACGTGATATCACATTTCCTAGTCTTGCACGCATCATGACGTACTTTGCTTTGTCGGTCACGATTTTAGTCGTCGTGAACTGGCGTAACATTATCAATGCGTTCAATAATCATACTGTTGATGCGCAGCCGTTTTTCAAGACGCTCCCAACATACATCGCTCAGTATACAGATAATCAAATAGTATCGTGGATGACAATTGTACTTTTCTGGGGCTCAATTGGGCTGGCTGCCTACACTGTCTTCTGGCTAACGATGGCATTTTTCACCGCGGCTCGTAATGAGCTGATCGTAGAGACTGCTTTCTCAAATAGGGGCCATTTTTGGGAACAGGTACGTGTACCGCTTATGAAGCTAGTGATGCTCATAGCGGCTGCTGTGGGGATAATCCTAACGCTTCAGTATGGTGTACCGGTGTGGAACAATCTCTTCGCAACAGCTCTCCATCAGGCGGGGACAAATATATTTGTCGCAATTTTTCAGATAATGGTTGCCATCTTTGGCGCGATGACGAATCTGCACTTGATAATTACAACCGTACTAATCTTCCAGCATGCTGATGGCATCTTGTGATCTGCCGCATCGCGTCGGCCGTCTATACGAGACATAATCAAAACAGCCTCAGTCACTGAGGCTGTTTTGAAAAGCATGCTCCACGTGTAAAGGATGATATTTTCTAGTAGCGGCGAATGAGGCCTATGACAACGCCCTGAATTTGCAAGCCCATGTCTGGAGTAACATAGATTGGCTCCATTGCATCGTTGGCTGGTTGGAGACGTACGCGCCCGGCTTCTTTGTAATATCGCTTCAGTGTTGCTTCTTGACCATCGATGAGCGCCACGACAACTTCGCCATTTGAAGGAGTTTCCTTCTCTTGAACGACGACATAGTCACCAGAGTGGATGCCATCATTAATCATAGAGTTTCCCTTCACCTGCAAGACGTAGCTGCTGCGCTTACCGACCATAAATGGTGGTACTTCAAGCGTCTCGGGGTGACCGCTAATCGTTTCAATCGGGCTTCCTGCAGCGATAAGCCCCATGATCGGAAGGCGAACAGCTTTCTCGTCAAATACAGCTGACTCCACTTCACTTACTGGCATCAATGAACGGGCGGAATTGTTTCCTTTTGTAAGAAGCCCTTTAGATACTAGCGAGTCAATGTGCTGGGCGACAGTGGCTACTGAGTTGAGCTTGAGCCCGTTCGCAATCTCACGATAGCTTGGCGAATATCCATGTTGCTCTATGAATGAAGAGACATAGTCGAGTGTGCGTTTCTGTTTTTTAGTAAGTGGCTTCTTCATAAGTAACTCTTACCCTCCAGTAATTATGTTCGTCTTTTATAATAACGAACGCGAAGCGAACAGTCAAGCTTGTTTTTGCACTTTCTTTTAGCGTAGGATGAAACATATATAACTCCAAGAGGTGGTTTTCTATGATGCAAAGATTACGTAGTGCACGATCGCGTACAATTCTGGCTGTAGTTGGTGTAATGGTCATCTCACTCCTCGCAAGCCTGTTCGTATTTAAGGTCGCGCGAGCTGATGATAGTGTCTTTACCCTGACTAAAGACGAAGTGCACAAAGGATTATTAGCAAAAGCCGATGAAACGATCCGTATAGAAGGTGAAGTTCAAGGCGATGTGTGGCTAGCCGGAAGTGAAGTAGACATCTCGGGTCCGGTACGTGGAAGTGTATACGTTGCTGCGAGCAAGGTGAGAATACACGGCCCCATTGAGGGGAGCGTACATTCTACGGGGTCTGAGGTCACAATAGATGGCGCTATTAGTGGAAGTGTGTATTTAGCTGGAAGCGATATTGTGCTCAATGAATCCTCGACGGTTGCACGTACAGTTGCCCTGGCCGGCAGCAAGGTGATGCTGAAAGGGAGTGCGAATGACCAGGCATTCGTTGCAGGATCAGAAATTGTATTGAGCGGAAGTGTGGCGCGTGGCATGAGGGCTTCAGGCTCTGAGATTACCCTTGAGAATACTGCGTATGTAGGGGGAGATTTACATTACACGTCGTCGATAGAGGCGAAGATTGCAAATGACAAGGCAATTGCTGGTCGTGTCATACACGATACCCCGCCTAATCAGCGAGCTGCTAATGACTGGCGTGATCGAGCACGGGATTCATTGTTCAGCTTCATAGTAAGCGTCGTAACGGCGGCTGTTGTACTGGCATTGTGGGGACACACATTGGTCGAGCGTGCGCAACTGGTTCGCAAGCTACCTGCCAGGATCTTTGGTCGTGGATTGCTGTTCGTCTTAGTCGTGCCAATTATTGCCATCCTCGCGCTCATTACCGTGGTGGGTCTTCCTGCCGGACTGATCTTGGGGCTGCTTTATATCGTGGTACTCATGCTCGCACCGACTGCAGCAGGGTTGCTCGTTGGCCTGCAGCTCACTCAGTCTGTAGAAAATAGTCACAAGCCAGTAGCATACGTGGGTCAGCTCCAAGCTGCGGTCCTAGGCTTACTTGTGCTCGCGATAGTCGGCTTCGTGCCACTCTTCGGTCCATTGCTCTCAGTGCTTGCGTATATCGGAGGTGTCGGTGTGATCACTGCCGCTCATCTCACTGTAGATACACCAATCAAGAAAAAATAATGCGTAGGCATGTTTGGACGAGTAATTTCTATCCAAGGCATATCTGAAGCTGGCAGTTTTTTGCAGCGCAAGGTGTTGACAGGTTGGCGCTCCTGGCCTAACCTGGAGTCATAGTAACTAAAGGAGTGAGAATAGATATGGCACATTATCAGCACACAAACTCGAAGGGTCAGACCTACATCCTTCACGGTCGCGACGTTACCCTCAAGGGTGGTCGTCAGCAGCGCATTTACTTCTTTGCTCGTGAAGCTAAGGAAGGTGCAATCGACGCTTTGCCAGAAGGCTACATGGTAGTTGAGAACACCCGAACTGGTCTCCCAATCCTCAAGAAGTCTGATAAATAAACAGTATCTATAGACACAGATCTATACCAAGACACATGCAAGACCCGCTTCGGCGGGTTTTTGCGTATCTGTTTGTATCTTATGTGTAGATCTGAGATACTTGAGGAGTAGTAACAAACATATAAAGGAGAAGGTGAATTATGGACGAAGCAACAACTCCAATGCCAGCTGCACAGCCTGGTGACGTAACGGCTCCGGCTCCAGCAACGGATGCTCCAGCTGCCGACATGCCAGCTGCTGATCCAGCTCCAGCTGTAGAGGGTGCTCCTGCAGAGGCTCCAGCCGAAGCAGCTCCAACTACCCCAGCTGAAGAAACTCCTGCTGCCTAACTGAGGCACTGAGGAAAAGAGAAAACGCGACAGGTGATCCCGTCGCGTTTTTGTGTGTCAGGATATTGAGCAGTATATGTGTTCAGGAGAATTTCGACGTTATTGCTGACTACTTTTTGTGAGCAGCCACATCATCGTGTCATAATGCATACAATGAACGGTGGCAATATGTCATTTAAGCCGAGCGATGTGCGTATCGTAGTGCACGGAAGTTTTCGACAGCACTTCGATCACATCCTAGAAACTATCAAGACATTCGAGGATGCCGGCTTCACGGTATTAGCACCCGAGACTCGGGAAGTCATCGCATTGACCGACGGCTTTGCGATCCTTGATGGGGAGCGAGATATGGATCCTAGACATATAGAGGCCAGATACTTACAGCATCTGAAACGCCTCGGGAATCTGGGCTTTAGTTACTTCGTTGATCCTCGTGGGTATATCGGGCGCACTACTTCATTTGAGCTCGGCATCGCGCAGCTGCTTGGTATACGCAGCTTCTTCCTTGAGCGTCCAGTTGATCACCCGACGTATTACCCGAGGGAGTCTGTCTTGAGTCCAGCAGCCCTGCGGGATTACATACTCGAGTATCGGGCGCTGCCAGGGATCCACGTTGAGCCCGATGAGCGACTGATACATGCACTCTGGCAACGTCTCGTGGTGCCCGGGTCGGTAGTGGCGGGTGGTGCGATTATTCACCACGCTCCATCAGACGAGTATCTCTTCGTTAAGACGCACAAGTGGGGCGGGCGCTATTCGATCGTTGGCGAGAAGGTGCAGCGAGGCGAACGGCTCGACCAGGCGCTCGTGCGGGGTGTGCGAGAGGAGACTGGCTTGGAGGCGAAGCTTGGCAAGCATGTGGTTACATTCGATCAGATCAAGGATTCGGGCTTTCATCAAGTGGGTATCTCGCATATCTTTGCTGACTACGTCATGGAAGTGCAGTCTCAGCGGATTGTGCTCGACGACGAAGCAGAGGATTATGTGTGGGCACGTCGAGATGATGCGCTCACTCGGCTTGATATGGAGCCGAACGCACGTCATACCATGCTCTTAGTGAAAAAATAACCCTACGCACGAACGCGTAGGGTATGGTGCAAGAAATCCTGCATTGGCAAGGGTTACTTGGCAGTATAGCGTACCACGGCCAGACTGAATGCTTCGATCTGGCGAACCCTTTCTCTTTGTATGCCAAGATGGGATCCGACCTCTCTTAGGGTGCGAGGGATGCCATCACGGAGCCCAAAGCGTAGGACGATGACAGTACGACACTGCTCATTCAGACGAGGGTATGGGGCGAAGATTTCATCGATCTCATCTTGACTCAACGACCGTTGTTGTTGAAGCGCGCCTCTGAACTCATCGGGGAGTACATCAAGTTTGCTTGCATTGAAAGTCTTGGGGATTGTCACTTTGACTCCTTGCTCTTGTGACAATGCTGCTCGATGACATACAGCGCAGGCCAGACGATGATGCGCCATGGCCAGAAGACGATGTAGCCAGGTGCAGCAGAGCGGATGAAGCGGTACAAGTCGGGGAATTCATCTTTGAGTTTCGGCCCGGGACCGAACAAGGTAAAGAGAAAGATGAGCGTAAGAAGCGCGGAGCCGTAGATCCAGCATTCCACTATGATGCGAACCATCATGCGTCCTGTCGTTTCATTCGGCGCCGGTACTGCAAGTAGGGACGAAGAAAGACAGCCCACGGCCAGAAGAATACGTAGCAAAAAGCTCTTTGCCGCAAGCGTGCGAGGTTTTCCCGCTCCGCCTCAGTTGCATTTGGGAGCAAAAAGAACATCGCGATAACCAGGCTGCAGACGATAATGCTGCCCAAAAAATAGGTAATGAGAAATAGCCTCAGAATATTCATGTCGTCACTCCGTCGGATGTAAGGTGCGAATGGGAGCAAATATATAACATTCGCAGTCGATAGTCAAATAATCATAGACAAAAGTATAGCCCCGCACGGGGAAGTGTACGGGGCATGTGTGTTCTTGTGGCGGTGAGCGCCGCGGGATCAGGCGACTCGCTTGGGCGATCGAGCGGGCGATGTGACATTGCCTTGGCTCCAGCCGGACTTTCGCCCTGACGGGGGAGACTGGGTTGCACGTCGTGTGCGCTCTTCCTTCATGAGCTTTCGGCTCCGTTCACGAGCAAGTCGTGGGTCGTACCCGATCAGGTACGAAAGCTGTTGCGTACGGGGCTCGAGACCTGCGGCACGGTCGGCTTTGCCGTAAGCCCAAAGCGCGTGATCGACGTCGCGCGTCAGACTGATGATGGGGCAGCCGTTGAGGTGCTTTCGCTCACCACAGTAAGAACAACCAGGATTGGTATCCATGGCTTCTCCAGTGTTAGTGGGTACAGGGGCTGTTGCAGTAACCTGCTTCAGTTGAGGCAATTCTAGTATGTTTATCGCGATATGTCAATAAAATCAACTATTCTTATTGCTGTGTCTTGCGACGATACTAATGGAGCACGGCAGGAGGTGGCATACTAATTCGGGTAGAAGAGATAAAAGTGCATAGTACATAGCAGATGACTTCTTCCAACGAAGACTAGGATCACGCACTAGTGTAATCTCTGTCGTGAATCCAGCTCGCTTAAACATCTGCCTGTACTGGCGCAGGGAATAGTAATTCTCTACAACCCCTTCACGATGAACATGTCGGTTGTAAAGCCTATGAAGGTAACGTGGTGCAGATGGTTCATACAGAAAGTACGCACTACCATCGGTCCTTAAGACACGTGCGATCTCAGTTAGAGCTTGACCGGGATCTTGAACGTGGTGAAAACTTGAGAACATCAGTACGGTATCATACGTTCGATCTCCGAACGGTGTACGCTCAGCCGCGCAAACCCATTTCTGATCTAAATGCACGCCATAATACCGTTCGAGTTGCTGGCTCTTTTTGACCGCTTCTTCTGATGGGTCTGTGTATGTTATCTGAGTCGAAGGCCAAGTTCGCTTGATGTAACTGCTCAAATAGCCGTACCCACCACCAAGCTCGAGCAGCTGCTTACCAGGTTCAAAGCTGAGCTTCTTGGCTAGACGAATGAAAACATGAGTTGAAATCGCCTTCAGATTGATTGATAAGTATGCAGGCGCCGCACTTTTTTCGATGACTGATGCACGAAATTCTTTGTCCTCAGCAGTTATTGCGGCGTTGTGGTGTGGTAGGTGTACCCTATAGTCTTTGGTGTGCTTCATAAAAATGGTGGGCCCGGTTGGACTTGAACCAACGACCAATCGGTTATGAGCCGACTGCTCTAACCACTGAGCTACGGGCCCTTGATGAAATTTCGAACTGGTTAGGCTCGAAGCTCAGGAGTCGCGGTTAGAGCAGATTTTCATAAGCTCGTCTTGTGACGAGACAACCACTGAGCTACGGGCCCCAAAAAAAATGAACCTCTTTATTATAGAGGAAAATTGTAAAACCATCTCGCTTGAGCTTGTTGAAGCTGATTGCGCTATACTGAGGCACAGTTTTGTACCTCTACGAAAAGGGACAATTATGACCCAATACATTGGCGTGACAGGGATCACGCGAAAAGATCAGATCATCGCGCTACAGCGGATGTTCGACACGGATCCGTCTGCACCGAAGCTGATGGTGGGGATCCTGGCGAGTGCCAAGACCGTCGATGGTCGACGCAACAAGTACCCGAGACAGTTCCCGCCGGCGATACGGATCCCGGGCCTCATGGCTCACATCGATCCAGCGCGCGCTTTCGGACTCGTGCATTATTCGCCGTACCAACAGCAGTACGCCACCATTGGTGAATGGCTGCAGAACGGTGAAGTGCTAGAAGGGGACTGCGAGTACTTTCTTAAGGCTACACCCGTTGCCGTAAAGGGCTTCATGGGTCTTCAGTACAACATGCCCCTGCCATCACAGTCGCGGCTTCGCAGGATCGAGAAGCGATTTGCTCAATCCTCGAGGACCTATCGCAGCGTGTTGCAGTTCTGGCCAAGGCAGATCGCGAGGTTGGCTGAGCTCGTCGATCCAGATGAGCGGCACCATCTCGACCCTGCAAATCCTGCGGCTGTCGTGCGTTGGCGTTACGAAGCGACAGCAGAGGACCCCCAGCTTCCATTCTCAACGCTCCTTCTCGATGCCTCGGGTGGTTTCGGTCGGCCGATGGATGTACCGAATGTGATGGCGATGCTCCGATCACTTGTCGATGACACGGTCTTGAGCCAGTCCCTGCAGTACGCGGTCGGTGGTGGTCTGTGTGCCGAAACGCTCCCGCAGCTGGCGCCAGTCGTCGAGCTATACCCTGGGCTGTCGATCGATGCGCAGGGTCGCCTACGTGATCGCGATGACCGCCTCGACATGGACGCCGCCAAGCGCTACATCGAAGCTGCACAGAAGCTGCTGGCCGGCTGATGTCACAGACACTGGCAGAGCTCGCTCAGCCTTGGCTCGACTATCGCGAGCACGCTTGGCTTCAGCAACCATTCGGTGAAGTTGAGGATCTCAGGCATGTACTGCTACACCTCACAAAGCTCACAGGGAAGCTAGCGACAGTCATTGAGCGCGCTGAAGACACCGGTAAGCTGAGTGATCTAGATCTGATCCGCGAAGAAGTCGTACCTGATCTGCTCTTGTGGGCAGTGCATCTGGCGGCATCACTCGATGTCGATCTCGAGAAAGCATTCCGGCAACGACTTCGATGACATGCGCCCTGCATCCAACCTTTGAGGCCTGGCACGTCCAGGCCTCTTTTCATATCTCAAGTCTAGTCATGGCTGGCTCTCGACGCGTATACTAGGTGAAGTATGACGCTCATAACTGTCAAAGATTTGAAGAAAACATATGGCGATCTCCAGGCCGTTAAGGGTGTGAGCTTTGAGGTAAAGAAAGGCGAAGTGTTTGGTATTCTAGGGCCGAATGGCGCTGGCAAGACGACGACACTTGAGATGATGGAGGGGCTTAGGCCAATAAGCAGCGGTAAAATTGTGATTAATGATGTCAATGTGGCTGACAGACCATACGAGATCAAAGAAATGATCGGTGTGCAACTCCAGAGCTCGGCGTTCTTCGACAAGCTGAGTCTCGTCGAGGTACTGCATTTGTTTTCGAATCTCTACGCGCAGAATAAGGATCCAAAGGCACTGCTCGAGGAAGTAGGACTTTCAGAAAAAGCCAAAAACCTGGTCAAAGAACTGTCGGGCGGGCAGAAGCAACGGTTTTCAATCGCGGCTGCATTAGTGAACGATCCAATCGTACTCTTTCTCGACGAACCAACCACTGGCCTTGACCCACAGGCGCGACGCAATTTGTGGGAGCTGGTCAAGCAGGTGCAGGAGAGCGGCAAGACCGTTATCATAACGACTCACTATATGGATGAAGCAGAGGAGCTCTGTGATCGCATCGCGATCATGGACGAGGGGAAGATTATTGCCCTCGACACACCTAAGAACCTCATAAAGGCACTCTTGAAGCGCGGGTTCAAGCCGCGAAAAGAAGTGGTGGCAGCAAATCTTGAGGATGTATTTATCGACCTAACGGGTAAGGAGCTGAGGGACTAAGATGCAAAAAGCCACCCGAGCCATTACTCGTCTGCGAGCATTGACGATCGCTAGCATCAAGATGTATGTGCGCAATGTGACTGGACTCTTCTTTACACTGTTTATTCCGGTGGTGCTGATTGCGGTTTTTGGATTTCTCTTTAAGAATAATAATTTTAAAACAGACATCGCACTGACGAATTATAGTCAGACGGATCTCTCTAAGCAGTTGGTAGAAAATCTAAAAAAAGTCGAAGCATTTCGTATCGAAGAAACTGATGAAGCAACTGCTGCCGACAAGCTTGGTCGTGGTAAGATTGATCTTCAAATTATCATTCCTGACACTTTTGGTCAGCCTGATCCAGCAACTCGAGGGCTTAAGGCAGCTTCTGTTCAGACCTATTACAATGAATCAAATCCACGCAATGGTCAGACAACCAATCTCATCGTTGGTCAGATTGTATCGGGCTTCAACGCTGGCGTAACGAAGGCTCCGCAAGTGTACACCGTCAAGGCCGAAGGAGTGAAGACCAATAATCTCGGGCAGATTGATTTCTTCTTGCCAGGGGTAATCGCCATGTCTATCATGCAGCTTGGTATTTTTTCTGTAGCATTTGTGTTTGTAACGTACAAGACAGCCGGTCAGCTGCGACGCATTCAGGCGACACCAACGCATCCGGTGTATTTCGTGATCGCACAGGCTATTACGCGCGAACTAGTAGCAGTGACGCAGGTCGGACTATTGCTCGGTCTCGGTATTTGGGCGTTTCAAGCCAAGATGATCGGCAGTATCGTGGACTTCATGCTTATGGCTGCCCTGGGGGCAGCGGTGTTCCTTGCTTTTGGTTTCGCGATCGCTGGCTGGGCACGCGATGAAAATCAGGCGACGCCGCTGGCACAGCTTATCCAATTCCCGATGCTCTTTCTCTCGGGTGTATTTTTCCCACGCGACGGTTTGCCAGAGTGGCTGCTTAAGGTGACCGACTACTTGCCACTGACCTACCTTGTAGATGGTTTGCGCAAGATTGCTACTGAAGGTGCAACACTCGTGACCGTAGGGCACGATGTGATCGGCCTGGCAGTGTGGGGGATTATCGTCTTCGCAATCTCGGTACTAATCTTCCGCTGGGAATAGCAGATGGGCTGGAGGGTGATGTTTCGAAGTCCGATAAAGCAGCTTTGTCTGACGGGACTGGCTAGCTTACTCGCCTTATCCATCACGACCTCTGGCCTTACCGGCACCGCACATGCTGAAAGTGCTGAGTCAATACGAGACTTCAGAAACGATATCACGCTGCTCGCTGATGGCTCGGCAATTATCAAAGAAACTATCCTCTATGACTTTGGTACAAACCAGAAACACGGACTGCTGCGCGATATTGCGACGTCTGCTATCCTGCCGAGCGGTAAGTATTTTAACTACGCGATTACGATCTCGTCGGTCACCCGCAATGGGCAGGAAGAGTCACACAAAGAATCGCAGATTAGTAGTTATCTGGAGTCAAAGATCGGGGACCCAGATGCGACTATCACTGGTCAGCACACATATGAGATCACTTACTCTGTTGATAGAGTTATTCAACACGACCCAGCTGGCGACTATTTGAATTGGGATATTGTCGGGACGCAATTTAAAGTGCCGATCGAAAAGTCGCATACAGAGATCCATGTTCCTTCAGACATTCCCTTGCTCGACGGCATGCGTTGTTATACGGGTGGACAGGGCGCGACAGCTTCCAACTGCCAGATAGAGAAGCAGGGGCAGAATGTAATCATCACCACGGGCAATCTCTCCGCGCGCGAAGGTGCGACGGTCAATCTTTTGATGAAGGAGAATAGTTTTCAAAACTACCTCATCGAAGCAGACGGACCAGCGGCGTCCGAGCTCGGGACAGGTGGTGTTATGGCTCTCATTGGAGCTTTGCTTGTATTCTTCGTAATGTTCTTCGCATTTCCAATTTTGATCGTGATTGTGCTTGGCTTATACCTCCGCAATAAACATGCAGCCAAGCGGCGCCAAAAGCAACACACCGTTATCGCGCAGTATGAACCCCCAGACGGCTTGAGCCCCGCTGAACTTGGGTTACTTACTGATAATGTAGCCGGGATGATAGAGGTCACGGCGACACTGATCGACCTCGCGGTCAGGGGATATATAAAGATCGCAGACATTACGACGGGTAGTTTTTTCAAACAGGTGAATTATCGTTTTGAGCGCCTGAAAGATACAGCGACTGCAAATAAAAGCCTCAGACCGTATGAGCTCAAACTCCTTACCGCTCTCTTTGGTGCAGAAAAACAAGTCGAACTCAAGGATGTCGATCGCACTGCGATGAGCAAGACCGTAACTGAGATAGCAAAGGATCTCCAGGAAGAAATGAAGCAGCGGGGCTACTTTGCGCAAAAACAGCGCTGGCTGGCTAACCCCGATAATGTCACTGCAGAAGGCTACAAAGAGTGGGCAAAAGTAGAAGGGTTCAAGCTCTTCTTGAGCGTGACAGAGGCGGATCGCTTGAAGTTTACCGACGCGCCAGCCAAGAAACCAGAACAATTTAATGAGCTCTTGCCATACGCGATTGCGCTTGGCGTCGAGAAGGAGTGGGCCTCGCAGTTTGCAGGTATGGATATTGCGCAGACTACAGACTGGTATAGCGATGCGAATGGCCACAGTTTCAGCTCAGTTGTACTCGTAAGTCATCTCAATACGAGCTTTTCATCAGCAGTTTCAAGTGGTTTCTCAACCCCAAGCTCGAGTGGCGGGTATGGCGGCGGCGGCTTTAGTGGTGGTGGCGGTGGTGGTGGCGGTGGTGGAAGCTGGTAGTATCGGCTTGGCAATACTCGATATCGCTTATGCTGCTTCCGCTAAACTGTGTAAAATGAACCTATGCATACAGGCTCGCGGCTACCATGAGTGGGGATATTTCGGCAGATAGCAACATGCCATCCAAAGATCCCTCGGAATCACCATCGCTTCTCCATGTCACGATGAGTATTGAGGATGAGATCGTTGTAGCTGAACCTTCTCTGACTGCAAAAATAGCTTTTTTCCTGAGCTTTTTGCCCATCGTTGGCTACGCAGGGGTTGTAATTGCCGTGATTACACTGTTCAACAATCACTCGAAGGCATTGAAGACGCACGGTCTTACGTATGCTACTCTCGCAATTCAGATTTTTTATACCTTGCTGATGTTGACTGCATTTCTCATCAGCTCACAAGTGAAGCTCACAAGTGTCGTTCCTACTCAGCCGTACGAGCGAGCTGCGCAGTCATTTCTGGTAGCGGTGCAAAACAATGATCTCAATACCGCCAAATCCTTGATGGTGGACACTAAGGGGACTGCGCTTGACGTCGCACTCCCTATGTATCGAGCCTCATTCTCTGGCACTCCATTGCTCGTAGAGTCACGTGCAATCACGAAGCCTGTATTTACGGATACAAATCTTCAGATCTATAATGCGCGACCATTGAGCTATCAACTCTGGCGAGTCGGCTCGAAAGACGTGAACACACGCTACCTCATACTGATGCTTATTGAGACTACAGGTGGTGAGTGGCGGATTATTCAAGTACAGAGTCTTGAGGCACCAGGAGATGCTAGTGCTAAGTCCGCGCTAGAACAAGTGGTCGCAAGCCTCGTTTCTCAGTAAGCGAGAGCGTCTTGCGTGGTACAATCGAGACGTGAAGCCGACAGAAAAAAATCGGATTTTTGACTATACACGACTTGTCTTTTGGGTAGGTCTGATTGCTACCATGTACGTGTGCGTGGCACTGATAAATATATCTGCCCGAAATACGAGCTTGAGGGAGAAGGCCGATCGCCTAGAAGAGGACAATGTACGCCTCGAGAGTGATATCGAATTGCTCCAGGCTCAAGTGTCTTACTTTAAGACAGAGAGCTTTCAGGAATATTTAGTCCGGGAGAAACTTGGTTTACAAGCACCGGGTGAGCATGTGGTGATAGTCGGCCGAGGCGATAGCGAGCTCAACTCGCAGAATGATGAGGTGGCAAACGCCATCAAGTTGCCCGAAAGCTCGCACGTAGATGAGTGGATGACATTTCTTTTTGGCTCGACACAATAGCGCGGAGAGCCACGGTGACTCAGCCCGCTTCTTGACCTATAGATCAGAAAGCAGTACTATAATCAATACGCCGCGGGGTGGAGCAGTTGGCAGCTCGTCAGGCTCATAACCTGAAGGTCGCTGGTTCGAGTCCAGCCCCCGCTACCAAGAAAAGGCAGTCACGCATTAGTGGCTGTTTTTTCTTGCGCGAGTACGCGCTTGATAAATCTTTGCGCAAAGCTTGCCATCTGAGTACACTAGAAGCATGAGTTTTTTGCGACGGACGTTTGCAATCCTTGCGATAGTCCTCTTGTGCTTACTAGCGTTGCGCGTTGGCTTTCATGCACGTGCCGATTCTTTTCTTGATCAAACTTTTGATGATACTCCAAAAGACTATATCGTAAACAGTACGGAAGATACCCCCGATGCGGTAGTGGATGGAGTGTGTGAAACCAGTACTCCTGGAGAATGTACGCTAAGAGCTGCAATTCAAGAGCTGAATGCGAATAATAACGCACTTTCTGCAGTCCCTTCGATTACCTTTAATATTCCGGGTGATGATGTCAAAACAATCACCCTTGCACAAGAATTGCCACAAATCACAAAGCCAGTAGTCATCAATGGCTTCACCCAGCCTGGCTCTAGTCCCAATACGGCATCTGCACCGGCCGCACTTAATAGTGTGATCAAGGTTGAGATAAATGCATCGCAGTTGGGGCAAAATAAATCCGGGATAGTATTTGCACAGGGCGCAGGTGGGTCGGTCCTACGTGGTGTTTCGGTATATGGGGCAGACTCCACGGACCAAGAGCATGCGAATGTGATGATCAATGAGGTCCAAGTCATTGTGCATGGGTGCTATATTGGCGTTAAGGCTTCTGGTCAGGAGGCAGCTTCAAAACCTCGAAGCGCAGGAATCATGACCGACAAGGACCTAATTGCCTCAGATGGGAACATTGTTATCGGAGGTAATCGTGCTGATCAGCGCAATATTCTGAATGGCACTACGGATAACCCCGACATTCCACTTGGCGGTATTGTAGTCGGTGCGAACGGTAAAAATATCAAAGTATACGGAAATATTATTGGCCTTGGACGTGATGGCTTGACCGACCTAGGGGGGAGCTATGGCGTTGTACTGAAGGGAGAGTCTAATATCGTTGGTGGTCCGTCGATACGGCGCAATGTTATATCTGGTAATACCTACGCGCAAGTGTGGACCAAGTCAAAGAATGTCATAGCTACGAATTATATCGGTACAGATGCTGCGGCCGATGTGCAGACGAGTATTTCGAATGGTCCTGGTATTAAGGTGTATGGCTCAGGTAACCTTGTCGGCAGTACAACAGTAGAAAATGGCAATGTCATAAAAGGTGTCTCTGGTGCTGGTGTGGTAGTTGCGACGAAACGCGTCGATGGCCAAGTGTATGATGCAGCTCAGACCAATACGATCATCGGCAACATTATCACGGCCGTTTCTCCTGGCGTGTTGTCTCCTGGTTCGGCGCAGACGAATCTCCCTATCGATATCATTACCGAAGATAGAGCTGGAGACCAAACGACCCTGGGGCTGGTCGGGCTCAATGGCCAAAATCCCACAGCCGCTTTTGGTACACCAAATAATCTACTCAATGCACCGGTGATAAAGGCTGCGTCGCAGACGAGCAGCCAAGTCAAAATCACATACGACCTTAATGTGCCCGACATTCGAGCGCAACAGGCACGCTATCGAGTAGAGTTTTACCTAACAACCGCTACGAACAGTGCGAATGCTGGGCCTGCAGAGCAATTCTTGGACGCAGTAACCGTAGATAGTGGACAAAACCAAACAGCCACACTGACCTTGGCACAAGGTGTAAATACTGCCTATCGTGCGATTACTGCTACCGTTACTACATTTGCCCCGGGGCCCGCTGGTATAGGTTCGACGAGTGAATTTGCCTCAAATCAAATTGTCGGAAGCTTTGTAGATACAGATGGAGATGGAATTAGCGATACAGAAGAGGATGCTGGGCCAAACGGTGGGGATGCAAATGCTGATGGAGTCGCAGATAAGTCGCAAGCGACGGTTACATCATTTGTATCGCAGGCATCTCAGAAAAACATCTACATGACTTTTGTCACGTCTGGCTGTGCAAACAATGCTCGCGCCGATGATGTTGATGCGCGGACACTGAATAAACCAGATACTGCTTATGGGTATCCGTACGGCCTGATTGATTTTGCGCTGCGCTGTACGCAGGGCGCGACTGCTCACGTGACGGCGTATGTATATGTCGACGACGATCCATCGAAGTATAGCTTGCGGAAGTACAATTATCAGTCACAACTTTTTTCTACGCTCGCTAGCGGCTCGATTACAAAGACGACGCTGGGAGGACAAACCGTCCTGAAGACAGAGTATGACATTACTGATGGCGGACCACTCGATGAAGACGGGGAAGCAAATGGTGTTATTCTCGATCCAATTGGTTTGGCGATTGCAGGTTACCAATACGATTTGCCGCAAGTCGGTGTGGCGCTGGTGTATATACTGACACCACTACTCTTGGCGCTCTTGACGATCATCGTCTATGCCTACTTTGACTACCTACGCCACAAGCGTCCTTTGGTCGAAGAAAATCCGCGTATCCACTATACTTTCTGGCATCACTTAAAGGTCGTGACGCTTCCAATTCTGCGCTATCGCATCTCATTTGTGATCGAGCGTCAGGACGTGCGTTAGGGCTGGATTTACGCTTCTCGATCTGGTATAACTACAGAACGTGTTCAGTATGTGCACGGCATATTTGTTGAGTACATATTGTATACATGTATCGCGGCATAGCTCAGTTGGGTCGTTCGAAAGAGCGCATGCTTCACAGATGCTCGCTAAACCGACTGTGCGATGGTGGACATTACAGTAGAATAGGATTACGGCTGCGTAGCTCAGTTGGTTAGAGCAATGGACTCATAAGCCAGAGGTCGGTGGTTCAAATCCACCCGCAGCCACCATAATTACTTCTTTAGAGCATACTTCCGGGTTACCTCACTGCAGAAGCAGTATCATTGACGTTTTATATTTAATCGGCTATTGTGGGGTTTCGTGGCTTCCCCAAACGAAAGGACTTGCCATGACTGCACCTACTTCCACCATCCCTCAGACCCGATCCGCCGGTCGATCCGGCGCCTGCCCCAACGACTGCGACAGCTGCGCGTGGGGCATCAGTGGCGCCAACGCCAAGCCGGGCTCCACCTCCATTCCACTCATCGACAAGACGCCCATGAGCTACAACAGCCAGTGTGGTGTCGTGCAGGTGGTGATCACCGGCAGCGGTCAGATGGGGGCGATCCACCAGGGTCGCTACTTCGCCGGGAGGCGAGTACCCGCCGCCAAGCGAATCGCCACTCATCTCGGCTTGATCGCGGCCTGATCGCGCGCTCTCGGAGCACACTTATCCCCACACTCTCAAAGGCGAGAGTGTGGGGTAATCTTTTTATGCTTACTCATTGCATTGACAAACTACAGATCAAGTAGTAGAATTGCACATTAACTTAAGGTGAAGGGGAGTTTGCAAACCATAAGCAAACAGAGCCCGTTCATCTAGAGCTAATGTTCGTCTTTTGTCATCTAGGATTACTAACCGGAGAACAGGTAGAATGCAAACCAGGTACACAAAGGGGGGTGTAGTGAAACGAATTTTGGCTGTGGCCGCCGCAATTGCCGCCGCTGGCGTATTAGCTTTGCCTAATCGCAGTTTGGCTGCATCAAACCTCATACAAAACAACTCATTTGAGAC
>CAYMMM010000008.1:0-30056 GCA_964391595.1 uncultured Candidatus Saccharibacteria bacterium
TGCCTAATCGCAGTTTGGCTGCATCAAACCTCATACAAAACAACTCATTTGAGACCGCAACAAATAACATCGCTCCTTCATGGACCGGCAGTGGCTGGGGGACGAATAGCTGGACGGCAACCGTTCAGAACACTGGCGCACAGGATGGCGCTAACCTCGCTTCCGTTACGATGTCCAATCGCACCGATGGTGACGTGAAGTGGCGTTTCGATCCGATCGTCGTAACTCCCGGCCAGACGTATACGTTCTCAGTGTGGTACCAATCAGATGTTGCTACAGAGCTTGATGCTGAAGTCCTTACTACCTCGGGCACAACGCAATATCTCTGGCTCGCGTCAGTTCCTGCCAGTACTACTTGGAAGCAATTGAATATCAACTTCACAGCGCCTGCAAATGCATCAAAGGTTAGCTTGATGCAGATCCTTTTCTCAAACGGCTACCTCAAGACAGATAATTATTCATTCACAGGCTATGTCGCTCCACCACCTGTTACACCTGGCTCAAGTATCTTGAATCCTTCTATGGAGAGCGGTGACGCAGTCAATATTACGAACTGGACAACTGCGTACTGGGGATCGCTCACTCCTACATTTTCGATCAAGAACGAAGGCAAGACTGGCACCCGATCGTCATACGTGAGCGTCGCGAATTATGTAGATGGTGATGCGAAATGGGTGTTTGACCCAATCGCTGTGAAGCCGAGCACAACATATACCTTCAAAGACGCATATAAGTCGAATGTTGCCAGCAATGTGGTAGTAGCAATAACGAAGACCGACGGCACGATCAGCTATATCAATCTGGGAAACGCACCTGCAAGCGCAACTAATTGGGCGACATTCACCAAAGATTTCGCTGTGCCTTCGGACGCCAAGCTTGCAACGGTCTTCCACGCCTTGGCGGCAAACGGCTGGCTACAAACTGATGACTATAGTCTTGCAGAGTATGTTGCTCCAACACCGCCAGCAGCTGGTACAAACCTAGTACTCAATCAGTCAATGGAGAGTGGAAACAGCACGGCAATTACAAACTGGACCAAGAGCTCATGGGGGTCTCAGACTGTCACTCATACCGTCAAGACGACCGGTGCGCAAAGTGGTAAGCGATCTGCGTACGTGCAGGTGAGCAACCATGTGACTGGTGACGCGAAGTGGATGTTTGATCCGGTGAGCATTGTGCCTGGCAAGACGTATGTGTACAGCGACTGGTACAAGGCGAGTGTTCCGACTGAAGTCGACGCTATCTTCACTATGCAAGACGGTACGCAGCAAGTGCAATTCCTCGGCAGCGGCTGGCAGGACAAAACCACTTGGACACAGTTCAAGCGCAGTTTTGTGGCACCGGCGAACGTGAAGAGTGTGACAATTACACATATCTTGTACCAAAACGGCTGGCTACAGCTTGATAATGTGTCATTGGCCGAACAGGCACCCACCCCACCTGCACAGGCAGGGCAGCCCTTCTCACGCCCTATGGTTTCGCTCGAGTTTGACGACGGTTGGCTTGGCGCCTACCAGTACGGTCTACCAGTTTTTGAGAGCTTTGGCTATAAGCCAACACAATATATCATCACTGGTTCAGTTGATCAGCCGGAGTATATGAGTAAGGCGCAAGTGATTGACTGGTCAAACCGGGCATACATTGGTTCTCATACTGTCTCTCATCCTGAGCTTCCCACTCTGACCAAAACGCAGATCACAAATCAGCTGACGAACAGTAAGAACTATCTCCAGAATCTCACAGGCAAGCCAGTGAATCTCTTTGTCACACCGTATTGCGAAGCGAATGGCACCGTCACCACCGTTGCAAAAACACTCTACAAGTCACTTCGTAACTGTGACTCACCAGTGAACACTGCAGCAAACTTCGATCGCTATAACTTGCAAAGTTTCATCGTGCTGAGCACAACGACCGATGCAGAACTTCTGAGCTACATCAATCAAGCGAAGGCAACCAACGGTTGGCTGATCCTGGTGTGGCACGAAGTAACTCCTGGCACTCCGATAGACAAGTACGGCATCAATCAAGAAGTGTTACGCCATCAACTGCAGCTCGTCAAAGATAGCGGCATATATGTCACAAATACCGAGGCCGCATTGAACGAAGCGCTCGGGCAGTAACTAGCTCGCGATAAGTGAAAAAACGCACCCAGTAGAAGGGTGCGTTTTGGTATATACTAGTAAGCATGAGTAGGATGACCAAGAGGGCACTTTTATTGCTGGCAGCAATGAATGTAATCATCTTTGGTATATCGTATCTCCCTATACCTCAGGCACATGCTGTAGGAGTGACTCTGACTGTTACATCGACTGGCGATGCAGTTGACGCGAATGCCGGTGATGGAGCGTGCGAAACAGCAACCCCTGGTGAATGTACATTGCGTGCGGCGATAGAGGAGTCGAATGCGAATACTGGTGTTGATACAATCGCCTTTGGCATTGCTGGCGATGGCGTGCATACCATAACGCCAGCCACTGCGTATCCAGATATCACCGACACCGTAACAATCGATGGATACACTCAGTCTGGTGCTGTAGCAAATACGGCTGCAGCACCCGCACCGATCAATAGCGTCATTATGATCGAGATCGATGGCCATCAGATCGCCGGAGGTGCGCGAAACTTCTATATAAAGAGTAATGATACGGTAGTACAAGGGCTTTCGCTCTTTGGTTTTAGTAGCCCGAGTGTAGATGACCGACATGCATCTATCGCAGTAGAGGCGGATGATGTGTCGATCTCGGGAAACTACATAGGCGTACGGGCTGATGGCATGACGCCAGGTATCGGAGATAATACGCGCGGCGTTGTCTGTTTGGATCACTCCGGATTGAATATCGGCGGGACAAATGCTGCTGATCGCAATATTATTTTCTCTACTTCCAGCACAAATCTCGGTGGCGGCATATTTTCACAGTGCATTAATGTAGACATATATGGCAACTACATTGGTATGGCAAAGGATGGCGTAACTGACCTCAGTCCCGAAGTCGCAGATGCAAACCAGCTAGCGGCGCCCTTTACTTTTGGCGCGCAAATACAGGGTGTAGAGAATCATATCGGCGGCTCGTCTCCTGGCATGAGAAACCTTATCTCAGGTAATCAAGTGAATATCACTATTAATAATCAGCACAACTCTGTACAAGGTAACTATATCGGTACTGACTATACGGGTGTCGTACGCTCGACGATTACAAACGGCATCGCCGTTACTACGTCAACTGGTGATGCAAACCTTATCGGCGGCGTGAATGCGGGCGAAGGCAATATCATTGCAGGTGTGAAGGGTGCGGGGGTGATGATTAACTCCTTTACCATCCAGCAGTTCAATATGACGCTCAATCCTCGACAGGTATCGGTGCTAGGGAATGTCTTCAAAGACATCGATACCTTCGACTTCACAGGATTTGGTACTTCTAATCTTGCAATAGACTTGATGAGCCTTAGAGACAATAATGATCCGGCAGACTTTGTGCCAGACGTGATCGATTTACGGGGACCAAACACGAATGATGAAGGTGATGCAGACTCAGGTCCAAACGATTTGATAAACGCACCAGTGCTCAAGTCAGCAGTACAGGTGGGCAATCAACTAACAATTACCTATGATCTGGATGCTACTGGAGCTTCGGGAGGCCTCTATCGCGTGGAATTCTACTCGAATTCGACCGCTTCAATCTTCGGTGCGGGACCTGGTGAGACCTACCTAGGGGCGGTTGACACCGCTACGACAGGAACAGGCAAGACCGTTACTCTGACCGTTGATAGCGACGAGACATATAAGAGCTTATCCGCAACCGCAACAGCAAAAGACGATACGATAGATCGAGGTGGCAATAATGACGGGTATTCTTCGACCTCTGAGTTTGCGCGCAATATCTCAGTAGGAAGTGGTGAAGATACTGATGCGGATGGTGTGCTCGATGCTGTCGAGAACGCAGGCCCAAATAATGGGGACGCAAACAGCGATACGGTGCTTGATCGTCTTCAGCCTACCGTAACTACGTTTAAATCCGCAGATGATACGACATGGGAGACCGTACTCACTTCTGGGTGTAGCGAAAATAGCTCCGTTTCTTCCTTGGGTCCAAATGCTTTTCCGAAAAAAGATGCTAATCACAACTATCCATTTGGCATGATAGACTTCACCCTGCGCTGCTCGAAGGGGGATAGTGCAAATGTCACAATATATTATTTTACCGATCAAGGCGTAGACTCGCTGCGTCCGCGTAAGTTACTGACTGCAACAAACACCTACCAGGACTTGCCCGACTCGGCATTGACGCAAGTGCAGCTTGGCGATCGCAATGCGTTGCGTCTTACATATAGCATTGCTGACGGTAGTGCATTTGACGATGACGGGAAAGCCGATGGGCTGATCCATGACCCGGTTGGACTGGCTACGAATGTAAGCCCCGGCTCTACCTTGCCGACGGTCGGTGTGATGTATGTTTTGCTCCCTGTTGGTCTGGCCCTGATATTTACTTTGCTCTACGCCTATTACGATTATCGACGTCACAAGCAACCACTAGTCTCGGAGAACCCGCACGTGCACTACACCTTCTGGCATCACCTCAAGGTCGTAACGCTTCCAATCATGCGGTATCGTTTGTCCATCGTCATTGATAGACGAGACCCAGCTTCGACCGCGGGTACGGTAGCACACTAACTTTGCAAGACACATACCTGACGCCGTACAATAGGAGGCGATATGCTTGAGCGTCTTGCGCAACTCTTAGAAGAAAAACCACTCTTGCCGCCGCATACTACACAGGTGGTGGCTGTTTCTGGCGGCGTTGATTCTATGGTCTTGATGGATCTCCTGTCTCGGCTTGCCAAAAGCTGGGGCTGGACACTCATCATCGCGCACCTAGATCATGCACAGCGTCCTGGATCACTTGATGTTGCGATGCGAGTTGGTGCTGCGGCTGACTCTCTTGGTCATAAATTTGTGACACATCGCCTGTGGATTCCAGAAGGACAGCGCTCAAGTGAGGCAGACCTGCGTGATCGACGGTATGCGTGGTTGCGCGAGATGCGCACAGCACACGATGCTGCTACTATCGTTACGGCACATCATGCAAACGACCGGCTAGAGACTGCTGTCTGGCATGCTATTCGAGGTAGTGGTCGGCATGGTCTAACGAGTTTGCGTGAAGAGCAGCGTGATATTGTACGCCCTCTCTTGCAATTTCGACGGGGTGATATTTTCGCATACGCGCACCAACGCGGGTTAGACTGGGATGAAGACCCGTCAAATGGAGATACTGACTATACTCGCAATCTTATCCGCCACGAGCTTCTTGGGAAGGCTCCTGAGTGGGACCCACATTATCACCAAAACTTGAGTGATTGGCTTGATCATCTAGAAAGACTCAATGATCATGCAGATGACCTGCTTGAGCAGTTGCTGAATCAGACCGGTGAATCAATCGAAGGTGGATACAGCTTTGATATGTATCAGCTCCAACGTCTGTCCCCAGCCATTCTTGCTGAGCTCATTGTGTATACTGCTCGTCGGCTGCACCTCGCCCGCGGGATCACAAAGCGCAACGTTATGGCGGCGGTGGATTGGCTTCTGCGTGCACCAACAGGCAGTTATACGGAGGCGCTTCCAGGCTTGCTGCTCATCAGGGAGTATGATAGAGTGAACCTCGTTGCTAGTACTGCTCCTGTGCGTCACGAACTGATCGATGACCACCTTCCACTTGTAGCCGAGGCGCCAGTGGCTTTTGGTCGATTCAAGCTTCGTATGCTACCAAGTGCACAGGCTCTTGATGAAGCCTACCATCTGAAAGCTGGTGAGTACTATGTACGACGCTGGCAGTCTGGCGATAGGGTGAAGCCAATCGGCATGGCTGGCTCGAAGAAAGTACAAGACATTTTTGTTGATAAAAAGATTCCACGCCGGGATCGTATGATCTGGCCGCTCATCGTTTCGGGCTCAAATGACATTGCCTTAATCCCAGGATTGGTTCGAGACAGGCGATATGCAGCAGTGCCTGACCAGGATACGGTTGCTGTGGAAGTGAAAGGGGAGTAGATGCAAGTGTTCAAACGAATCCCACGTAATATTTGGTATATCCTGATCGGGCTCACGATCCTGATCGGGCTTGGCATCTTGACTGATGGGACGCAGGCCAAACCACAGTCTGTGTCGATATCCAAAGTCATTGAGCAAGTGAATGAGGGTAAGGTCGATAAGATCGAAGTCAATGGTGATAAGCTAACCGTCTCGCTCAAAGGTGGCGGTAAAGAAGAGGCATTTAAGGAGTCGTCGGCATCCTTGAAGGACTACGGTGTTGATTATAATAAGGTGACTGTAGACCCTAAGAATCCGGATGATGGTTCTGGCCGCTGGCTTGATGCTGTATTTACTTTCTTGCCAGTTGTCATCATCATCGGTTTTTTCTGGTTCGTCATGCGGCAAGCTCAAGGGCAGAACAATGCGGCTATGAGCTTCGGTCGCTCGAAGGCACGCGTAGCCGGTATAGAGAAAGAAAAGGTCACGTTTAGCGACGTGGCTGGTGCAAACGAAGCCAAGCAAGAGCTTTCAGAAATTGTTGAATTCTTGAAGTGGCCTCAGAAGTTTGAAGCTCTGGGCGCCAAAATCCCAAAGGGCGTTTTGCTCTTCGGTTCGCCCGGTACTGGTAAGACGCTGCTGGCTCGCGCTGTTGCCGGCGAAGCGGGTGTACCATTCTTCTCAATATCTGGATCGGAGTTTGTGGAAATGTTTGTTGGTGTCGGTGCCAGTCGTGTCCGTGATCTCTTCTTGAAGGCGAAGAAAAATGCTCCGTGTATTATCTTTATCGACGAAATAGATGCGGTTGGTCGCCAGCGTGGCACCGGCCTTGGTGGTGGCCATGACGAGCGTGAGCAGACATTGAACCAGATTTTGGTAGAGATGGATGGGTTTGAGCAGGGAACGAATGTGATTGTGATGGCCGCAACAAACCGCCCTGACGTACTCGACCCTGCACTTCTCCGACCGGGCCGCTTTGACCGAAGGGTCACAATTGATCTGCCAGATATGAATCAGCGTGCTGAGATTCTTGAAGTGCACACTAAGAAAAAACCACTTGATAGTTCCGTTGATCTGCTTGAAATTGCTCGAAAAACTCCTGGAGTATCTGGTGCAGATCTTGCAAATATTACCAACGAAGCAGCGATCTTTGCAGCACGCAAGGATCGGAAGAAGATCGTCCAGTCAGACTTCCATGAGGCAGTAGAGAAAGTAGCACTTGGTCCTGAGCGCAAGAGTCATGTGCTCAATGAACAAGAGAAGAAGATTACTGCTTACCACGAAGCTGGTCATGCGCTTCTCTCGCATTTGTTGCCAAACTGTAATCCAGTGCACAAGGTATCGATCGTGTCTCGCGGTATGGCAGGCGGCGTAACTTGGAGCTTGCCACTTGAAGACAAGCACCTGCATTCGGTCGCTGACTTCATCGATGACATTACGATGAGCCTAGGTGGCCGCACAGCTGAGAAAGTGGTCTTCGGGGATATTACGACAGGTGCCGAAAGTGATCTCAAGCACGCAAACGGTTTGGCGCGGCGCATGATCACAGAATATGGTATGGGTACCGAGCTTACGAACCAAGTGTTTGGGCATCCTGAGGGATCTGTCTTCCTTGGCAAGTCCTTCTCCGAGGGGAGAAACTACTCTGAGCAGACCCAAGACAAGATTGATGACGAAGTACAGAAGATTATTCTGGAAGCGTCAAAGCGCGCCGAGCAAATCATCATCAAGCATCGCAAGAAGCTGGACACTATCTCGGATAAATTGATCAAGGAAGAGACGATTGACGGACCAGCGTTTGCAAAGCTTTTTGAAAGTATCGACAAGGCTGAAAAGAAAAAACCAAAAGACCCTAAGGGTGTTGCCGCAGTTGATGCCGAGAATATCTAGATATTCTCCGTACGATTCAACAAAATAAATCGAAATATCGTACTGGTTATCTGCCACCTATAGGGGTACAATAGTAAGGAAAGTATGAGGTTGGTCGCCGGTCACATCAGTGGCTCACAAGGCGGCCACTCTTCGTATGAGAAAAGCTCTTGCGCTTCTCTACATTACAAACATTCATCAAAAGCCTATGAGAAAATCAGTACGACACATCATTAACCGCATAAACAAACAGCGATCTATTTCGGTAGCCGCAGTACTGATTTCATTATCTTATCTGTCGAGTCGCTTGCTTGGGCTGGTACGCGACCGCCTTTTAGCCTCAAACTTCGGGCTCTCAGCTCAGACCGATGCATATTCCGCTGCTTTTCGCATCCCGGACCTGCTCTTCACTCTCCTCGTTTCTGGCGCATTTGCCGTTTCTTTCATCCCCGTCTTCGTGGGCTACATTGAGCGTAAAAAAATCGATGAAGCGTGGGAAGTTGCCAGTACGGTACTCAATTTCATCATCCTGCTTGCGATCGGACTTGGCTTGGCAGCAGCAATCTGGACCGAGCCTCTCGTGAGGATTATTGCGCCTGGATTTGATCCCGAACGGTTTCATCTGACAGTCAACCTCACACGAATCATGCTTATCACGCCACTACTATTTGGCATATCATCTGTGCTTGGAGCGATTCAGCAATCCTTCCAGCGATTTATTCTCTTCGCGCTTGCGAGCGTTTTCTACAATGTTGGGATAATCTTTGGCATTGTATTTTTTGAGCAATTCTTTCAGGTGCCAATCTATGGTGTCGCGCTTGGTGTCGTAGCAGGTACAGCATTGCAATCCGTCATGCAGACTGTCGGGGTGCTTGGTCTTGGTTTTCGGTATAAGTTTTCGCTCAATCTCCGCCACCCTGCAGTGGGGCGTATCTTCAAGCTCATGGTGCCTCGCTCGCTGGATCTAGGCTTGGAGCAAATCAATATCATTGTCGAAACTGCAATCGGATCACAGTTGGCAGCCGGATCACTGACGAGCTATTATTTCGCAAACAATCTCAAGAATGTTCCGCTCGGACTCTTCGGTGGCGCAATATCGACCGCTGTATTTCCGTCGCTGATACGGGCTGCAAAGTCCAAGGATCGATCGAAGCTTCCGGCTCAAATTGTGCAAACGATACGGTTTGTGCTGTTTTTCGTGCTTCCATCGGCGGCGATCGCCATCATCATGCGCGGGTATATCGTGCGTCTTTTGTTGGGATTTGGAGATCAAACTACTGCTGATGTATTGGGCTGGCTAGCTGGCGTCATCGTTGCGCAAAGTGTCTTCTTCGTCGTAGCGCGTATCTTTTACGCCCTTGAAGATACTAAGACGCCGCTTTTCACGAGCCTCCTCACTCTTGGCTTGAATATCTTGCTCAGCTATGGCTTGTCAAAAGAGTATGGGGTGCTGGGTCTGGCTATGGCACTCTCACTCGTGACTATGCTCGAACTCGGATTCTTATTGTTGCTTTTGCGTAGAAAGCTCGGATCGTTTGGGCTGCGACACATTGTTCGGGGTGGTATGCGGATGTTCGTTGCGTCTACCGCAATGGCCGGTGTGATGTATGTCCTTATTACAAATTTCTTCCCACTGTTTCGTGATGAGCGTGGATGGCGAGTACTTGCACCGAAGTTTTTTGTGGTCTCGGTGATTGGATTGTTTGCATACGCTCTTGTATGCTGGTTGCTTCGTCTTGATGAAATCCGCACGGTTATCAGGTATACTCAACGGAAGTATTTGAGTCGATTGCGCCGCAACATTGGTGCATGATGAGAGTATAAGGGGAATTATGGATAGCATTCGAAATTTTTGTATTATCGCTCACATAGATCATGGTAAGTCGACCCTCGCGGATCGGCTGCTTGAAGTTACTGGCACGGTGGCCGGTCGTGATATGAAGGCGCAAGTACTTGATACGATGGAGCTTGAGCAGGAAAAAGGCATTACCATCAAGCTTCAGCCAGCCCGAATGCAGTGGAAAGAGCACGAGCTAAACCTTATCGATACTCCTGGTCACGTCGACTTTAGCTACGAGGTGAGCCGTTCATTGGAGGCAGTAGAAGGTGCGATTCTCGTAGTCGATGCTACTCAGGGTATTCAGGCGCAGACGCTTGCGAATGTGTATATGGCGATTGAGGCGGGACTGCATATCATCCCGGTTGTCAATAAAATCGACCTCCCCGCTGCTGAGCCTGAGCGAGTTGCTGCAGAGATAGGGCAGTTGCTTGGGGTTGACCCTGGTACTGTAAGTAAAATTTCTGCAAAAACCGGAGAGGGGATCGATGATTTGCTCGATCGATTGGTGGCTGAAGTGCCTGCGCCAACAGGTAGCGACGGTCCGACCCAGGCTTTGGTATTTGATTCACTCTACGATGGGTACCGCGGTGTGATCTTGTATGTGCGCATTATGAACGGACACATTAAAAAGAACCAAGAGATTCGGCTCATACAGTCAGGGAGTACCTCGCTCGCGCTTGAGGTTGGGCACTTCACGCCGTCGCGCGTAGAAGACCCAGAATTATCGACCGGGCAAGTTGGCTTCATTACAACGAACATTAAGTCTGTGCAATTTGCGCGCGTTGGAGACACGGTGACATTGAGCTCCACGCCCAAGACCGAAGCATTACCTGGCTACAAGAAGGTGCAGCCGCTCATCTTCGCGAGTTTGTATCCTACGAGCCAAGAAGAATATCCTAAGCTCAAAGACTCACTTGAGAAACTCGCACTGAGTGATGCGTCACTGACATTTACGACTGAGAACTCCGCGGCGCTTGGCTTCGGTATGCGAATTGGTTTTCTTGGCTTGCTGCATCTGGAGATTATTAAAGAGCGGCTGGAACGTGAATTTGACCTCGACTTAATTGTCACAAGTCCGAGCGTGAGTTATAAGGTGAAGTTGACGAATGGAGAAGAACTGACGATCGAACAGGCAAGCGCCCTGCCCGATGCTAGCGCGATCGCCTCAATCTCAGAGCCTTGGGTGACGGGCGAGGTCGTGACTCCGACCGAATACATCGGTGGTATCTTGCAGCTTGTGATCGATGCCCGTGGGAGGCAGACCAAGCTTGAATATCTTGACCCGACTCGTGCAGTCGTCGGCTTCACTGCGCCACTGGCCGAAATAATCACTGACTTCTATGACAGTCTGAAAGGGCAAACCTCTGGCTTTGCGAGCCTGAGCTATGAGTGGGATCAGTATCATGAAGGTGACCTTGTACGTGTCGATATCTTGCTGGCTGGTGAGCGCGTCGACTCACTCGGGGCGATTGTGGCGCGCTCGAAGTCGGATGCTTTCGGTCGCCGATTGTGCGAACGTTTGAAGGAGCTCATACCTCGTCAAAACTTCGAAGTTGCAGTGCAGGCGGCAATCGGCGCGAAGTTCATCGCTCGCGAAACGATCTCGGCGCTGCGCAAAGATGTGACTGCCAAGCTGTACGGGGGAGATGTGTCGCGTAAGAAAAAACTCTTGGAGAAACAAAAGAAAGGAAAGGCGCGTATGAAGCAGATTGGTAAGGTTTCAATTCCTAGCGACGTGTTCATGCAACTCATCAAGAAGGGCGACTCTTGATGAAACTTACATTCCAGGTTGAAGACACATCTCAGAATCACTCATTAGCCGTCACGGAGTACGAGAAGATCTGGGCTGAGCTAGGTGATGACATTGTACGCGCTTATGAGCAAATCGGAGGGTATCCGTTTCCGCAAAAGCAGAGCATAGCCTCGATTTATAATGGTATTAGCCAATCGCATCCATTGAAGTTTCAAGCACATAAAGATCATGATCCGAAGGTTGGAGATCTCATCCATGAGCTAGGCCATGTGTATATTGTCGATGGGGAATCTAGCATCCCGTTTGATGAGGAGTATGGCGATCGTAATACGCGATCACACAAGAAGCTATTTCTTTTGCTCTATGATGTGCTGGTTGCAGTATGCGGTGAGCAGTTTGCCGATCGTGAAGTTGAGCGAGAGCGTGAATTTGCAAGCGCCTATGATGAGGCGTGGACCTGGGCATTAAAAATGACCGCAGATCAGCGCAAAGCGAAATTTGCAGAAACAATAAAAAAGTAATCTAGTGCTATTGAGGGATATTGTTCAGCAGTCCGAACAATATATGATAAGCCGCTAGTATATGCGTTTACAACAGCGTAGACTTTTTAGCATAAAAGGAACCATGTCATGCACTCTTCTACAAGCTTACTACGCACTAGGCCACGCGGCGCAGCGTCACTTATTGTCATCATCATTCTTATATTGGCCATTATCGGTCTCGTTGTATGGTACGCCCTGGCAGGTCAACGAGGAGTAAATCAGACGGCAACTCCATCGACGGATGCATACTTGAATTGGAAGACACAAACTAGTAAGTATGAGCAGCTGAGCTTCAAATATCCTTCTGATTGGACATTCAAGGATCTTTCAAACGAAGGATATAGCAAAGAATTAGCGAAAGAGGTAAAAGGGCCTGTCGAAAGATATCAGATTGTTAGCCCATCTGGTTTGGCACTGAATTTTGGTACGCACGCAGCTGGTTTCGGTGGCGCGTGCATGAAGGTAGGCGAAAGTACTGATACCTCAGGTTATTGTCCTGATGTAAAGACTATCAGCGTCGAACCTATTGCCGGTGCAACCAAATACGGGCTCAATATTGTTACTTCCGAGACGCTTGATACGACATCAAAGAAAGTCACCACGCGTCAAATGGGAGTTATGTCTAAGACATACCAAGGCTCGTTGCCGAGTGTTGGCACTCTCATAAACACCTACCCATATAATCTGACCTTTAACGCCGCCGGAACCGACAAACTCGCGTCGGGTGGCGAGTATGTAAGTGGCTTTTTTGTAAGCACTTCGATCCCTGGCTCAGGTAATATTTCGCAAGACGATCTGAATGCATATAAGGCGAAGGTCTTGAAGCCCGACATGTCTGCTAAGGATTACTTCGATCAAAGTGAGTGGACAACCATTCGGCAAATCTTTGAATCAGTCACGGTGACAAACTAATGAGCAGTACTACTTTTTTGCGAAAACCGCGTGGTGCAGCATCACTACTCATTATTATCTTGCTCATCATGATTATCATTGCTCTGATAGTCTGGTATGCGTTCTGGGGTAAGCCCGGCTCAATACCATCGCCCTCAGCAAGCGTATCTGCATCTCCGACAGACACGAAAGCCGTAAGTATTTATGATGGCTGGAAGAGTTATGCGCTTATATACGAAAAGTTTAGCCTGAAATACCCGAGTGACTGGACGTTGAAAGATAGTTCGTCGGTGGATGCGAATATTGGCGGAATGGACAAAGTAACTATCTCCTCGCCAGATGGATTCGACATAAGTATTCGTACAAACGTATGGGGTATCGGTGGATCGTGTGAAGACTGTAAGGCTTTCGAGACGACCTACGCGACGATACTTGGTGCTAAGACGGGCGTGAGTATCTTTGGGACTGCCAAGGGAGCGAGTGGCATTGGCCTGATGCGTGCAGATTTGAGTGGCACCACCGAGTATGAGTGCATTGGTCTTTGTACAATCCCCGGTAAGAATGTAGCCAATAAGCTCAATAGTAATCAACCAGGCCTGACAATGGTGACCGGTGGCTATTCGGTTGGTGAAGCTGAAGCGGTCAAGCTGGGCAGCAACAACAAGTACTTTACCTACGACGAATTAAAAAAAGATACGAATATCGCGACGGCTCGATACATTTTTGAATCATTTAGCTACTAGCGAAATGATCCCGCTCCATGCTTGTCATGAAAATGCTCACGCTCGCATAATAGCAAGAATATGAAATTTCGCTGGCTTCTTCTCGCAGCTCTGTGCTTGATGTATTACTCGTATGTGCGAAATACGGCCGATCTTGCAATGACACGTCTCTCACATCTCGAGCAGTCGTACGCACAAGTGATTTTGGACGCCGGCACAAACGCCGCCCAGCATTAGTAGATGTACGCGAATTCAGACTCGTTTGCCCAGCGGTAGCTCAGGCGATTCCATCCCACGTAATTCATCTCGCTCACATACACTTTGCCATCTTGCACTTGCTCGACATATACGACGTGGCCATATCGACCAGCAGTAGTCTGCCCAATTGCACCAGGACGAGCGTGTGGCCCGGTAGTAAAGCCTGCAGCCTTAGCATTTCGTACCCAGTCTCGGGCGTTGCCCCAGTTTTGAGGAATAGGGCGGCGATGGGACACATACCAGGTGCATTGGCCATATGAATACCCAGTGGCGGTGTATTGTAAGCCGGTACTCGGTGCGTCTTCTGACGGCTTATCTGTAGCAGGGAGAGTGACTGCCTCGCTCGAGGTAGCTTCGATTTTCGGCGTCGGCGTTATTTTTGCAGATGCGGACGTGGCCCGTTGGGTCGTTGTTTGGCTAGAGTCCGCATGATTGGCTTCGAGAAACTTCGAAGTATTTTGTTCGAAGTCAGCCTTGCTAGTCTGAAAGCATACGGCAAATATAAAGAAATACATGATGATCATCGCGGTAGCTTTGGTGCGCGAATTTGTCTTCAGGAATTTTTGCGCACGCTGAAGCGGACCGTCTTGTCGACGGCGCAGAGCGCGCTCATATTGCCTCAGCAAGTTGCGCTGTTCTTGAGATGCGGTATTTGGTTGCATAGTTGTATACCTGCAGGCTTGCAGAATGGGTTATCATATCACTTTTTGTATGAATATGCAACGATTTGTTGTAACTCCACATACGAATAAGAAAAGCACGAAAAACTATTAGCACTCTTGACACACGAGTGCTAATTTTTTTACAATGAGTGTGTTGGCACTCGACTACAATCAGTGCTAATATGTGTGTAGCGACCGGGGCGAGACTGGCTCAGCGCACTGCTTAAAACCATCCTCCAAGTAGGTTTTTGCGCAGTTAGTCTCAACCCAAACTCACAAACTATGATGACACCACGCCAAATAGCAATTCTGACCGAAATTATTCGTCAGTACTCTGAGAGTGCTGAGCCGGTGAGCTCTCATGCTCTCTTGCAGACATTTGATGTTTCTTCGGCTACAATTCGCTCAGAAATGGCTGCTTTGGAGCGTGACGGGTATATTTATCAGCCACATATCTCGGCTGGACGAGTTCCGACTGATAAAGGCTACCGATTTTATGTTAACAATCTAGCCGAACCAGATGCGAAGCCGCGCTATGAGCTGACTGTCGAGAAACGCGTCGCTAGTTTGCGAGATCAGGTGGATCGTGCGGTGAAGATCGCCACCGAGACCTTGTCAGAAATGACTGGGAACACAGCATTTGCGACGCTTTCAGATACTGTCTACTTCCATGGCCTGCATCAGCTCTTCTCGCAACCAGAGTTTGCCGATAGTTTGCGAGCCGCTTCGGCTGCTCGCTATCTCGACTCGCTCTCGACATGGCTCTTGGAGCAGAGTCCGGGTGAGGCACTCGCAATCTTTATTGGTCGTGAGAATCCATTTGCACGTACTAGCGGTATGGCGATGGTGGTAGCTTGCTTCGAAAGTCCATACAGCGCCAATAGTGCCATTGGTATCGTGGGCCCGACACGCCAGGATTATGCCAAAGTTACTGCACTCGTTGAGCTGACCGGTAAGAAACTTGAGGAGGTCTTAAACTAATGAAGCCAGACAAGAAAAAACCATCTAAGGACAAAGCACAGGAAACAAAACAAGATCCTGTGGCAGAATTGACTCAAGACTTACAGCGCGTACAGGCAGACTTCGAGAACTACAAAAAACGAGTAGCCAGTGAACGCGCCGAGCTCTTGACCTCCGCCAAGCTCGCTGTTCTGACCGACTTACTTCCGGCACTCGACAATTTCGATCGTGCGGCGACCCACCTCCCGGAGCACTTACAAAATGACCCATGGGCGCAGGGGATGAGCTATGTAGGCACTCAGCTCGAGCAAATTCTGGATGACATGGGCGTCAAGAAATTCACCCCGCAGCTTGGTGTGGCATTTGATCACGACACAATGGACGCGCTCGAACGCATCGCCTCAGACCATCCGCCAGAAACGGTCGCGGAGGTTCTCACGCCAGGCTACCAGATACAGGGACAAACCGTTCGTCCAGCCAGCGTGAAAGTATCAAGTGGAAATGAACACGAATCAGATAAAGAAGGAGTTAAATAATGGCAAAGATTATTGGAATCGACCTCGGAACAACCAACTCGGCTATGGCCGTCATGGAAGGCGGAGACCCAACCGTCATCACAAATATTGAAGGAGCGCGCACTACACCATCGATCGTTGCGGTCAACAAAAACGGCGAACGACTCGTCGGACAAGTGGCTAAGCGCCAAGCCGTCATTAATCCGGATAATACGATCTTCTCAGTGAAGCGTCTGATCGGTCGTACGATTGACGACCCTGAGATCAAGCGCGACATGGAGCTCATGCCGTACGAGATCGTGAAGGCTGATGGCCATGTGAAGGTGAAGATGGGCGACAAGGATTACACTCCAGAAGAAGTAAGCGCCATGATTCTCGCCAAGCTCAAAGCGGACGCCGAGAAGTATTTGGGCGACACCGTCACAGAGGCTGTCATCACCGTCCCTGCGTACTTTAATGACGCCCAGCGTCAGGCTACGAAGGATGCTGGTAAGATCGCCGGTCTTGAAGTGAAGCGCATCATCAATGAGCCTACTGCCGCCGCTCTCGCATACGGCTTGGATAAGAAAAAAGAAGAAAAGATCGTCGTGTACGATCTCGGTGGTGGTACGTTTGACGTCTCAGTGCTCGAGCTCGGTGACGGTGTATTTGAAGTAAAGTCGACCAATGGTGACACCCACCTTGGGGGTGATGACTTCGACATTGCGATCATCAACTGGCTCGTTGATGAGTTCAATAAGGATCAGGGCATCGACCTCAAGCAAGACAAGGCTGCTATGCAACGCCTGAAGGAAGCCGCTGAGAAGGCCAAGATCGAGCTCTCAACCACGCAAGAGTCTGAGATCAACATCCCATTTATCACAGCTGATGCGAGCGGCCCTAAGCACCTCAACCTCACGCTCTCACGCGCCAAGCTCGAAGAGCTGGTTGGCAAGCTCGTCGAAGACACCATGAAGCCATGTGAAGCTGCACTCAAGGATGCAGGATTGAGTAAGACTGATATCAACGAGGTGATTCTTGTTGGTGGTATGACTCGTATGCCACTCGTGCAGAAGAAAGTCGAAGAGTTTTTCGGCAAGAAGCCACTCCAGGGCGTGAATCCGGATGAGGTGGTCGCAATCGGTGCGGCAATCCAAGGTGGTGTGCTTGGTGGGGAAGTAAAGGACGTGCTTTTGCTCGATGTCACTCCGCTTTCGCTCGGTATCGAGACGATGGGTGGGGTAATGACCAAGCTCATTGATCGCAACACGACCATTCCAACCAGCAAGACGCAGGTTTTCTCGACTGCTAGCGATAATCAGCCAAGTGTAGAGATTGTCGTACTTCAGGGTGAAAGAGAGATGGCTGCTGACAACAAGATCCTTGGACGATTCCAGCTTGATGGTATCCCACCGGCTCCACGTGGCGTGCCGCAGATCGAAGTGAGCTACAACATCGACGCCAATGGTATCGTCAGTGTGACTGCGAAAGATAAGGCGACGAACAAAGAGCAGCACATCACGATTCAAAACTCGAGTAATTTGAGTGATGATGAAATCAAGAAGATGCAGGCTGATGCCGAGGCACACGCTGACGAAGATAAGAAGAAAAAAGACCAAGTCGAAGCCAAGAACCACGCTGACACCATGGTGTACACCGCCGAGAAAAGCCTCAAAGAAGCGGGTGATAAGGTAGATGAGACAGTCAAGAAAGACGTCGAAGAGGCCACTAAAGCCCTCAAAGACAAACTTGGCGAGAGCGAGCCAGATGTCGAAGAGCTCAAGAAGCTGACACAGGATCTCTCAGACAAGCTGACGAAGATTGGCGAAGCGATGTACAAGGCTGAAGAATCTGCTGCATCTGCCGACGGCGACAAAGGTGACAAAGAAGGCGAAAAGAAGGATGATAAGTCTGACGATGATAAAGACGCCGAAGAAGGTGAAATCGTCGACGAAAAGAAGTAGCATGAAACTTTCAAAAGGGACTGACTACCTAGGGGAGCAGATCGATATAGTTTTCGATCGCCCCCTAGGGTCTGTTCATCCGCGACATAAAGATATCATATACCCGATAAATTATGGGTTTATCCCAGACACAGTAGCTGGTGATGGTCATCCGATCGATGTATATTACTTATCTGGCAGCAAGCCCTTAAAAGAGACAACGGCTATTTGTATAGGGTATGTTAATCGGCATAACGATAACGAAGATAAGCTTATTGCCACAGATGGTGAGATCCCTGAGCTATCCAAGATCGAAGAGATGTTAGATTTTCAGGAAAAGTGGTTTGATCACGATATAATTTTAATGAGTGAGAAAAAAGCATGAAGACAATTATTTTTATTGACGGCGAGAATTTCGTCTACCAGCTCCGCGATATGCTCGCTAAGCGTCGTTTAGTTAAGTATCGTGATGAGCTGGTGCGTGTCGATATTCGTAAGATGCTCGCCGACGTACTGCAGGATGACGCGGCTAAGACTGCGAAGATCGAATACTATGCTGCAAAAGTACACATCATCGATCGAACGCCTGAGCTGAAGGAGCGCACCGAGCGTTATGCAAAGGACGCGGACGCCTGGGAAAAGGCGCTCACTAGCCAGGGTATCAACTATGTACAGGCCGGCCATTTACTAGTCCGCGACGGCAAGCCCTGCCAGGTGTGCGGACATGCGGAACCAGTCCTAGTAGAGAAGGGTGTAGATCTCCGATTTGCTACCGACGTGATTCGCGCATCTGGCGAAAACGTGCGCATCATTCTCCTGAGCTCAGATGGAGATATGGTGCCGGCGATCGATGAATCCAAGCGGCGTGGGGCTGAGCTTTGGTATGTCGGATTCCGCGGCGTGAGTAATGCAGCGCTTGCTCGTACAGCGACACGCAAATTTACGATTCTCGCGAAGCATGCAGCTGCAGCTCTAGGCCCGAAGCCAAAACAACAAAAGCAAGAATCTCACGATAAACACGAACAAAAATCTCACAATACACATCCGCACACGAAGGCAAAAGACCAGGCCCCATCAGGTGCTGTGACCGGCTCTCGCCTTGCCGGGATGCTCATGCCACAAGCGCAACCTCAAAAGCCGTCACAAAAAACAGCACGTCGTCAGGCGGCACGTAAGCCTCGTGCGCCCAAGAAGGAAGACTAGTATATGGCAGACAAACGAGATTATTATGACGTCTTAGGTATCTCCAAGGGAGCGAGTCCTGATGAGATCAAGTCGGCATTTAAGAAGGCTGCTCTCAAGCATCATCCAGATCGTGAAGGTGGAGATGAGGCGAAGTTTAAGGAAGTCAGCGAGGCCTATGAGGTCTTGTCAGACGACAAGCGTCGCGCGGCATACGATCAGTTCGGCCATGCTGCAGGAGCTGCTAATGCTGGCGGTCCTGGAGGTCCGGGCGGCAATCCATTTGGTGGTTTCTCGGGTGCCGAGGGCTTTGATTTCGGAAATGTCCAGTTTGATTTCTCTGGCGCCGGGGGATTCGGTGATATCTTCTCCGAGATTTTTGGTGGTATGCGTGGTCGTCCTCGCGATGTACAGGTAGCGGTAGCGATTGATTTTGATGAGGCAGTGAAGGGGACAACCCGTGAGCTAACGCTGCGCGTCATGGACCGTGCGAGCGGTGAGCGCAAGAGCGAGTCTGTGAAGGTAAAGATCCCAGCGGGTATCGATGACGGGCAGTCTGTGCGGCTGAGTGGCAAGGGGGAGTATGGTGCGCAAGGCCAGCGCGGTGACCTGTATGTCGAAGTGCATGTGCGTGCAAGTAAAGATTTCGAGCGCCAAGGCCCACATCTGATCACACGTATTGCGGTCGATATCGCGGATGCGGCGCTCGGATGCGAAGCTGACATCAAGACACTTGAAGGTGAGCTGACGATCAAGGTGCCGGCCGGTACGCAATCCGGCAAGGTACTCAAGCTCAGCGGCAAGGGTATGCCAATACCTGGTACAAATCGCCACGGTGATCACCTCGTCGAAGTTTCGGTAGAGGTTCCTCATAAGCTCAACGCCAAGCAGCGAGCCGCGCTTGAAGATTATCGCAAAGCGAGCAAGAAAAAAGGCCTTTTTCACTAAAAAACCACCCATGATTTCTCATGAGTGGCGTGCACGTGACCTATACGATCACACAGGTAGCTGTTGCACTGAGATCTTCTTCGAGGATGTGAACGATCTCGTTGAGGGCGACTTCGATCGTGCCAGTCTGGCAGAAGAAGCCCATTTTGAAGCCCGAGTCATGTAGCCCCGTGAACGTGACGATTGGTGCATCAAGCACCTCGGGCAGGTGATTTATGCAGCTCAATCGCAAAGATGTGGGCAGCGCGTCGTCGTGATGCTGGAAGCCGCCCGGCGACTGTCGAATGATGTGTACGTCCCACCATTCAAGATTCTCAACTCCAGTCACTTCAGGCCCCGTTGCTTCTACCGAGAAGTGGGGAGTAATCGTGTCAGATGTCATTTCCTTCTCCTATCGCTGGTGGCGCCATGCCGTATAGGCGTGTGCCAAGTACTTGCTCAATGTGCGCATGGATTTCACGAGGAATTCTAGGGAGGTGCACGGTCGAGAAGGTGATGATGAAGTACCGGTCATCACGCTCGTCTGTCTTGATCTGGTGCAAGCCTTCGATTGTGCGCAAGTCACGGCACAAATCCCAGATCAAGCTCTTCCTGACCGGGTTGGTGGGTGGCAGCTCTCGTATCCATTGCGGGAGGGGGTAGCATGTCAGTCTCCACCTGTTTCCGCCGTCTGACAGGCCTGGTGCTGGTGCGGCTTCTCCTCGTACGATTTGCAGTATGTATGGCATCACTCTCAGACCGGATCTGCGTGCCAGATGAGTTCTTCGAGGATTGCTTCCACCTCAGCTCGCACTTCGGGCGGAATGTCTTCGCTCGGAGGTGTGGTCATGAAACAGACGGAGAATTCCAGGCCTGGCTGGTTTGAGTTGGTGATGCTGACTGCCGATATCCCAGATGCTCTTTGTAGCGCTAGGTGCAGCTCGTTTAGAGCGCCTCTCCGGATGTCGTCGTCGAATGGCCGAGTATGCAGCCAAGCCGGCAATTGCTCAAGCCCGAGCTGCCAGTAGGTCCCGCCGTCCGGAGTCTCTTCACTGGGAGAAATCGGGTGGTGATCGATCGAAAGAATATGGCTCACAGTGCGTCCTTTCACTTTTGTGATGCCTATAAAGGTGCGATTATGTGGCGCTATTCTAGCCCAAAATCAGATGTAAAGCAATAAATGAAAACCACCCCTACAGTGACGAAGGGGTGGATAGCGCAAACGGAAGAAACACGCTCAGGTGTCGTTCCCGTTTCCAGTGATCGGCTCGGTCGTGCTGTACACCTCGCGGTCGAGAATTGCTTCGACGGTCTCACGGATGTCGAGCGGTAGCTCATGTGGTGTGGAAAATTCGAGTCGCAGGGTGCCTTGCCCTGGAGATGTCTCTGAGACTGTTGCATCACAAACTTCTTTGCACGGTGGCGTGATGAAGCTGATGCTGATCTCGTCCGCGAAGATGTCGACAACAACGTGGCTTACATCCGGAAGGGATTGGAGCGCCCGTTTGACATCATGCTCCATCTTTGCTCGGATACCGCTGGCTTGAGGCAAGCGAGTAATCCAGTCGGGCAAGAGTGCACAATCGAGCTTCCAATGCATGCCGCCACGTGGCAGCCCGATCTCTGGGGTGAGCACTGCGGGTGTGGTGGCGAGTATGTGTGCCATCATTATCTCCGATGAGTGGCGCTGTCACTTCAAGCGAGAGCTGTAAGCGGGTCGATGAGGTATTTCTGAATCGCTTTCTCGATACCACGGCGGATGGATTCGATGTCGACGTTCTGTGATGACGTCATGAAGCGTATCGTCATAGTTCCAGCATTGAGAGCGACAATCACTCCGCAATCTTCTCCAACGATATGAATCACGCGCTCAGAGATCTTCGCGACAGCCCGAGTGGCATGAGGGTTGTCTCCGAGGAGCTGAGCACGAATTGGCTCGGTGAATGGCTCGCAGGTAACGAGCCACTGGACGCCATCTCCCTGCCGAGAGGGGGTGATGCTTTCGATGACCGACATATCTTTCTCCGTTCTGGTAGGTGCGTCGGACTAGGCCAAGATGCACTATTTTATCCTATTTTTGGCCGAATATCAATACTCACGCTTGGCAAGCTAGCGTATAATAAGCACATGCATTTTGGATCTATCGCGCTCAATGCAAATGTTTTTGTGTTTGCAGTCTTCGGGCTCTTTGTCGGCTGCGGTATACTCTTCGGCGAAGCGCGCCTCAAGAAGTTGACGATTGGCTTTCTCGTCGGTCTGTTCGTAGCCGACCAGCTTGCAGATTTTGTGGTCACCCAGCTAGCACACGCGAGTGTCACCATTAATGACCCCTCGCTCGTGAAGCTAATACTTATGTTGGCTGCAGTTATCCCGCTCTCGATAGGCAAAACCCCGTCGGTCGGCGGCCGCTTCTCGATCCGCTCGATCGTACTCGCAGTACTGGCAGCAGCTACGGTAGTCGCCTATACGAGCAATTTCGTCTCAATCGAAGTCTTGCAAGAGTTGCAGACAGAATACAACCTCATCGCGATCGCGACAGACAATCACTCCTGGTGGCTGGCAGGCTTGCTCGTCTGGCTGATCGTGCTGCATGTCTGGAGGCCGAAGTCCAAAGACGAAGATGAGGGCAAGGGCAAAAAAGGCAAGAAGAAATAGTGTTGGCACAAGCATTGACTGATAAGATAGGGGGTAGGTATAATCTTGCAGACCAAAGCCATCGCAGATAATGGCTTATTAATTGATTAGTTCCAGGAGATCGCAAAATGAAAATCGCTATTCTTTCAAGCAAGCCAAAGGGGATTGGGCCACAGCGCTTGAAGCAAGCCGCACGTGACGCTGGCCACAAGGTGCGGATAATAAACTATACAAAGTGTTACTGTAACGTCGAACGAAACAATCCGATGGTGTTCTATAAGGGTAAAGCTCTAGACGATCTGGATGCGATTATCCCACGCGTAGCCATAGACAGCCAGGGGTATGGATCGGCGATCATTCGTCAGTTTGAAATGATGGGAGTCTATTCTACTACTGGTTCGCTTGCATTCTTGCGTGCACGCGATAAGTTACGCAGCCTTCAGCTTCTAGCTCGGCATAACATTGATATCCCCAAGACGATTTTCTCGCGTGAGACCAAGGATGTAGATTCGTTGATCGATGCGGTTGGTGGGTCACCTATAATCATCAAGCTTGTACGCGGTAGTCTCGGCGCCGGAGTTATTCTCGGCGAGACGCGTAAAGCTTCCAAGTCGATTATCCAGGCGCTATACAACCAAGAGATAGACATTCTTGTACAGGAGTTTATCAGTGAGTCACGTGGGACCGACATTCGCGCCTTCGTCATTGATGGCAAAGTGGTCGCAGCGATGCGACGTACTGCAGTTGGCGATGAGTTCCGTTCAAACATTAGCCTCGGTGCAGCTGCAGAATTAATCGATCTTTCTAAGAAGCAAACCAACATCGCAATTCGAGCCGCCCAAGCAATGAATCTGCAGATAGCTGGTGTAGACATCCTCCAGTCGAGCCGTGGTCCACTCGTCGTCGAAGTGAATGCATTCCCAGGCTTCAAGGGGATCGAAGCTGCCAGCGGTCTCGATATTGCCGGAATGGTGATCTCGCATGTGGAGCAAAATACTATGAAGAAGCGACGTCGCGATAAGATCGGTGCCTAGTAACGAATAGGGATACGCTATGGTTCGCTTGAAGCATGTCAATCCTCCGCTCACGATGGTCACACGGGCTAAGATCCGTGTATTAATCATCTACAATTACACGCGGCACTTATACAGAATCCATGACATGTTGGCAGAATTGCTCCCAAACGCAGAGATAAAGGTAGTAGATCGTCTTCATGTCCGCACGATCAAATGGCAAGATTATGATCTGATCTTTTTGACGGGTGGCAACGGCCGACATTACGTACTGGATGAACGCAAGCTCAAGGGGCAGCGTGCAATCATTAAGGAATGCACCAAGCCGATGATTGGTATATGCCTCGGCGCAGAACTCATGGTGGCGACACTTGGCGGCAAGTTGCATGCCTTACATAAGGTTCGTCGCTGGCATATCCCTCTGCATCTCACTGAGAAAGGGGAGCAGTTCATTCATGTACCAGATGAGTTCATAAAGGTTTACGAATCACATAAGATTCACATCACTGAAGTGCCGGATGATCTAGAAGTACTCGCTACGTCTAAGGATGGCATCGAGGCATTTCGTCATAAGCAACGCCCGATGTGGGGCGTGCAGTTTCATCCGGAAGTCATGAAGCGCTACAACCATGGTGCACATATAGTCTCCAGCGCACTCAAAGATATCCTCTAAACATTGTAAAATTACTTAAAAGATGGTACTATCTGGCGCATGACCGATCAGGTAGTACCAGATACAACTCAATATCCCGAAATCGCGGCCAACCCCAAAGCAGTCGATGGCGAGCTCTACGCAGCTTTCCGGAGCTGCAAGGTGCCGAGCTATCTCGATGCGCTTGCTGTGCCAGAAGCGATCGACAAGGCTGCTCGTGAGAAGTTCAAGAAGAACCGGCAAGCGCCGGCTCTTGTCTACCCACATGCCAGCTTGTCCGCTGCTCTTACTTCGCTGCGACAGCTGGATGCAATGGCGGAGTTCGTGAAGGACAATGCCACTGGCGTCCTCCAAGACCTCTACCTTGCTGCAGTGGCCGATGCCACTGCCACTGCCCGCCTTGTCGAATGCATCGCGACGCTGTACGAAGGGCGATGGACACAGGATGTCTATGCCAGGTATTACATGCGGGCGAACGAGGCAGCTTTCGGGCGGCCGAGTGAGCTGGCGTTCAACTACGTCCTGACGCAGTTCGGCACAGCTGCAGAGCAACTCCTCGCAGCTTCAGAGGACTTGGTGGTTCAAGCTGCGTCTCGTGTGCTCGAGCTCTTGCCCGAGCCGACTGCATCGATTACCCTGACGCTCCCAAGCCCCGAGGTTGTCACAGAAGCCCGTACTCGACTGCTGTTCCGCCGTGGTGTCTGGGACTTCATTGATCTCGACAAGGACTACACGTCCGAAGACATGGCCGAAGCTTTTCGACAGATGCTCCATGCCATGGGTTACGATCACTGGAAGGTGCAGGTCGAGGGACACGACAAGTCCGTGGTCACCACCTCGTGGCCTGACACAACCATCTTCATTCCGCCGGGGAAGATCTACCCCGGCAAGCGGGTTGTCGAACTGGCTGCACACGAGCTCGGCCACGTCGAGTCGCACGAGGTCGGATTGGCAGGTCGCTGTCTCCTCCTCGGGATCGGCTTCCCCGGCTATGACAGTCCGGAGGAAGGTGCTCAGATGGTTGCAGAACAGTCCGTGGTGGCTACTCCAGGCAGTAGCATCGAGGAGTTTGCACACCTCGATCGACTCCTCGCAGTCGGCTTGGCGCTCGGCTTGGATGGTACGCCGCGCAACTTCGCGCAGGTCTTCGCCATCCTCGAACCCATCAAACAAATGGATGCCTTCGCGCGCGGCAAGTCCGAGTCGGTGGCATTCAACAATGCGTGGATGCGCAATCGCCGTACCTTCCGGGGCGGCGATGCAGAGACACCGGGCGTGTGTCTGATCAAAGACCATGGCTACACCGAGTACAACATCCGTTGCTGGATGGGACTCGAGCAGTTCCCGTGGCTGAACGACGTCATGGATGTCGGGAAGTTTGACCGAACGAGCGTCCGTGATCTCGGGTGGTTGCACGAACTTGGTATTCTCGCTGATCACGGTGTGAGTACCGAACAGTATCAAGCTTTTGCGAAGTCTGATTTGGCTGCGATTGCATGACACCTGGCTGGATCCCTACGGGATCCAGCCATCATTTATTTAACTACGTTTTATGCTATAGAAATTTTCAAAGATTTGATGAGCGACCTTGCGCCGATATGTGCGCTTTGCACTGTAAGGATGGATGAAGTCGCGGCGACTGACACCTTCACGCATGTGTCGCAGAACGGTGAGCAGAGCGTTGCGTGGGCTTTTTTCTGGATGGAATTGCAGACCAAAGATCGGGAGTGTTTCATGTTCGTAACCGGCCAGCTTACAGCGGTCGGATGTGGCGATGACATGAAACCCATCGGGTAGTCGTTTTAAGTGATTGAAGTGGCTCGCAAAGCTTCCAAAAACCGGGGGGAGGCCATCGAGCAGTCGACTCTCGCCAATCCGCTGAATGTGCACCCAGCCGACCTCTTCTTCATCATGACGTTCGATGGCGCCATAGCCAAGCAATGCCGCAATAATGAGCTCGTGTCCGAGGCATATACCGAGCGTCGGAATCTTATCGCGGATTGCGGTTTTGATAAGCCGTTTGACGCGCTTGGCGCCGTCACTCTCAGGGTCGAGAAGCGAGCCGCCCCCACCAGTCAGAACGATATGGGTGAAGCCGTCGAGCTCAGAAGGCAGCTCGTGTTCTGTTGGTCTGAATACTTGATATGGTGACTTGATCGTGCGGCGAAAAGCAAAGCACGTCTTGCAGGGTTGATGGTTGTTGTTGTCAATAATAAGGACGTGGCGACGCATAGCATAACCATTGTAACTATATTTGACTCAGATATCACGTTGCATGTCTGCGATAATTTTGGTATAAACCTTGCATGTCTATTGATGCTAAAAAGTACCTCTATTTCGCTTACGGTTCAAACATGCTGCCCGAGCAGATGCGCAAGCGACTCAAACGCGAGATCGAGCCTGTCGGGATAGCAAAGCTTGAGGGCTACCGCTTCGGCTATTTTGGCCACTCGAAGAACTGGGATCTCAGGGGTACTGCCGACATCGTGCCGGCCCGACCTACTGATGCGGTCTATGGTGTTGCCTATGAGATGACGGACGACGACATTGCTCTACTTGACAGCTTCGAGCGACGCTACAAGCGTGTCGCCGTTATGCTCGTGATTGATGGGTGCGAAAGAGAAGGCTTCGCCTATGTCATCAAGCGTGACGGATCAAACCCAATGCCTGAGGATGAGAACGAGCCATCGGATGCCTACCGCCAGCAATGCGCCGCCGCTGCGCGCACTATGGGACTCGATGAGACTTACATCAGGACCTACATCGAAGGATGACAATCTCTTACCGCACTCAGTCGTGCGGTTTTTCATAGAGCAAAAATGATTCTCCCGGGTGCGTGTGAGCAAAATACTTATGGACGTTTTTGGGCGTAGAAATTGCGAAAAAGAGTGTATTTTACGCGTGCTCGGTAGAGTCGCCGCGCACTGTATGGGTGTATGAAAAATGATCCCGGAAGATCTTGTTTGGCTCGTCGCCACACAGTACGCAGTGTCTGTCGCGGTGTCTTTTCTGGATGAAACTGCACGCCAAATACTGGCTTGGTCTCATGCTCATACGCTTCAATTGCACATCGTTTACTGCTGCCGATCACACGAAATCCGTGCGGGAGACGCTTGATGTGCCCGGAGTGATTGGCGAACGACACGAACCGCGCGGGTAAACCTTCGAAGAGACGGCTTGGACCGTGTCGCTGTATTTCTACCCAGCCTATTTCTTCTTGGTCATGCCGTTTGAAGTCTTTTAGACTAAGCAGACTGGTAATGATGAGCTCATGTCCGAGGCAGATGCCAAGCATGGGTATGCTGGCTCGATACGCTTGCCGCACGAGCTTCTGGATTCTTTGGTACGTCACGGAATCGTCCATAGAGCTAGAGGGACTCCCACCGGTCAAGATGACGTGCGAATACTTGTCGAGGTTGGTCGGTAGTGCTTCGTCGGTCGGCCGCACGATGGTTGCTCGAGTGAAGCGGCGAGGTCGAAAGGCCATACAGTGCTTGCAGGGCTGTAGATGATTGTTGTCAATGATGAGCACATGTCGGCGCATACTTCTTATTCTAATTGATTGAGGGAAGCGAGGCGAACTAAACCAAACATGAAGATGTGTTAGACTGGTACAAAGCTCATGGTTATGCAAAAGCCAAATAAGTTTGACTACCCCAAGCAGCTGACGTGGAAAAATCTCACGATCGCAACGCTGTGGTCGCTACCGTTATTCTTGCTTATACAAATACCAATGTTTCTGCAGGCCAAGCAATGTATTGACTCCGGCGCTGCGGGTTGTGAGCTCACAGTGAATGTCGGTTTAGCACTTCTTGGTATGGCTGGTATTCCCATTGCGCTCCTCGTGATGCGCAAGAAGAATAGCTGGAGTTGGGCTGACCTCGGCCTCAGTCGACCAAAAGTCACAAAGCGCGAAGCACTGAGACTGCTCGGTCTTGGCATATTGCTCATCATAGCACTTGATATCATTATGAATCTCTTCGCATTACGGTTTCCCGTGGCAGGAGAAGAGCAATTCTCTTTTGGGAAGGAATATTTTGTACAAAACATACTCGTATTGAGTCTGTTCGCGATCGGGCTTGCTCCATTTGTCGAAGAGTTATTGTATCGCGGTTTGCTTTTGAGCTCGATAGGCAGGCGGTATGGCTTCATGGCTGGCGCGATACTGGGCAGCATTATTTTCGGGCTCTCGCATGGACAAATCGCTGCGGCAAGCGTGACGTTCATAATGGGCATGTATCTATCGTGGATGTATAGGAAAACGAATAGTCTCTGGCTGGGGATCATTCTGCATTTGTTGAATAATTCTGTTGCTGTGATGGCCCTGTACTTGGCTGGACCACGTTGACTTGTCGTGTATTTTCAGGTTAAATAACTAGGTTCAAAGCTTTACAATATAGTGTAGTTAGGGCCATTAGCTCAGTTGGTTAGAGCACCTGCCTTTTAAGCAGGGTGTCCTGGGTTCGAGCCCCAGATGGCCCTCCATATAAAATGCCTCTGAAAGCAGGGGCTTTTTATATGGCTGAGCAGATTCCAACCCGAGACGCAGCCGATAGGCTGCTTGTCGAGGGTTCGGTCGACAAGCTCGCTTGCAGAAGCCTGGCTCCGAGAACGAGCTCAGTCGTGCTTTGTCACTCTTGGCCCTCCAATCCCGGTAATGTTTAAACTCCTCCACGCGAGGAGTTATATTTTGGTACAATATGATCATGGGATCAATATCAGAAATTAATACCTTAATTAGGCTTCCACGAGACTTTGACTGCAACGGGTTAGAAGTTAATAAATCTTATTCTATTTCTAAAGACCGAAACAGAATATACCCGGTTGGAATTGCTATATTAATTGTAGATTCTGATTGGAACTTCTACGGGTATGGCAAGATAACCTCGTCAAATATTCATAAAGACCATACCGAAATAGAATTTAGTATTTTGAGTGTATTCTCAACAGAGGAGGCTGCGGTTTTTAAGGATAAGTTTCTTGAGGCCGCTCACCAAACCGGTGAAATTTAGTTCCAATAGCGTCCACGATGGCCCTCCATTATTTATTGATCATGAACATCACATCACATTTTATTGGCCTTGAAGTAGACGGTGCTTCGTTCAAACAACTATTCGAGCAACTTTTGCAGTATAGAGATCAGAGCGCTTTGCATGATGTGATTGAGCCACAAGCGTATATCTCCCTTCATATCACTTTGTATTACTTGCCTTCAGATCTAGGTGCATCGAGGCGAACAGAAATTTTGCAGCATTGCAGGCAACTTTCGACTCATGCCCATTCAGCTATTCGCTCGTCATTACATCTGGGATACTTTGGTCTTACTGGTAATGAGAAGGTGTGCTTCATTGCTCCTAATGAAGACAAAATGTTCCATGTATTACATCGCTCACTAGAGGAGCGATTTCGTGATGATTCCATATTTGAAAACAGATTGAGCTTCACGCCTCACATCACACTTTTCAGAATAAAAGACTCGAACGTCTTTCAGACGCATAAAAACGAGCTGGAAGAAGTTATTAAGACGTATATCGATAAGATATTTGGCACCAGTCTAGGGGATGTCAGACTTTATGCTGTTGACTCGAGCATGCATCCGGAGATGCAGGTACCAGTAGGGTAATCCAATTCTAATAAGTGATCTTGCTTATGCTCCATGTATAATATAGGCAACGTGAACAACGACCCTAAT
>CAYMMM010000009.1:0-27767 GCA_964391595.1 uncultured Candidatus Saccharibacteria bacterium
AAGATCGATGTGTCTCGGATTGGCCGACTCAATTGGACTCCAATCAAGGAGAAAGTGAAGAAACATGGCATGCGTAATTCAAACACCATGGCTATCGCTCCAACTGCGACAATATCAAACATCGTCGGATGCTACCCATGCATAGAGCCTATCTTCAAGAATCTTTATGTCAAGGCAAATATGTCGGGTGACTTCACGGTCATCAACCCTTACCTTGTCGAGGACTTGAAGGCACTCGACCTCTGGAATGACGAGATGATTAAAAAGCTTAAATTCTACGACGGATCAGTGCAGCAAATCTCAGAGATCCCTGTAAATCTGCGCGATAAGTATAAAGAAGTATTCGAGATTCCTTCAGAGTGGCTCATCCGTACAGCTGCATATCGAGGAAAGTGGATCGACCAGAGTCAATCACTCAATATCTTCCTCCGCGGCACGAGTGGCAAAATGCTAAACGACACCTACACGTATGCTTGGAAGATGGGGCTTAAGACCACCTACTACCTCCGCAGCATGGCAGCTAGCCAAGTTGAGAAGTCGACCGTTAATACTGCAGAATTCGGGGACACGCACACCCGTGACTTCGGAGGATCTACCGAAACCATGAGCACGAGCACCATAATCGAAAGTACGAGTGACAGCGCGACCGCAACCATCATGGAGACAGCTACCACAACCGTCGCAACCGCCGTCGCCTCGGACCTACCATCAGATCTGATATCTGATGCGCCGCTTGTCGCCAGTAACCAAGAAGCACTCAAAGTCTGCTCGATCCTCGATCCAGACTGTGAAGCTTGCCAGTAAGGAGGCACTATGAGCATCATCAAAACTGTAACCCGCCCTGACGTAAATCAACGTCGCATTATCAATGGTAAAGATGCAGATGTCATCCAGCTTCACCCGATGAAACACACCTTTGCATGGGAGTCATACAATGCTGGAAACGCCAATCACTGGCTGCCCACAGAAATCACCATGATGAGCGATATTGAACAGTTACGTGCCGGCAGACTTACCGAAGACGAAGTAAAGGCGCTTAAAACTGTCCTTGGCTTCTTTACTACTGCCGATTCTATCGCAGCAAACAACATCGTCCTCGCGCTCTACAAGCATATCTCAAGCCCTGAATGTCGCATGTACCTGCTGCGCCAGGCGTACGAAGAAGCAATTCACACCCATGCCTACCAGTACATCGTAGAGTCTCTCGGGCTCGACGGCGGTGAGATCTTCAACATGTACCGCGAGGTGGATGCCATATACACCAAGGCCGAGTTCATTTTGAGCTTCAATGAAGGCATCTTTGATCCTGCATTCAAGACCGGCACCCTCGAAAACGATCAGAAGTTTCTTGAGAACCTATGTGTGTTCTCGCTGATCCTAGAAGGTATCTTCTTCTATAGCTCATTCGCAGTAATGTTTGGTTTCCAACGTCAGAACAAAATGGTAGGAGCAGCCGAGCAGATCCAGTACATCATGCGCGACGAAACTCAGCATCTCAACTTCGGCATCAAGATGATCAACACAATCCGCGAAGAACAGCCAGAACTTTGGACGCCAGAATTCCAAAGTCACATCATTGATCTCGTACGCAAGGCAGCTGAGCTTGAGTACACCTTTGCTGCAGAGGTTTTCCCCCGAGGCATCTTTGGCATGAACGCGGATGGCTTCAAGCAATACATCGAGCATATCGCCGACCGTCGTCTCCAAAGAGTCGGGTTACCAGTACAATTCAAGTCCGAGAACCCATTCCCGTGGATGAGTGAAGCAATTGATCTCACAAAAGAAAAGAACTTCTTCGAAACACGTGTCACTGAGTACCAGACGGGCGGTACACTCAATTGGGACTAAACTAGTCCAAAACCCTCTGCGCAGCTAAAGATGCTCATGCTATACTAGGGGCAAGTTTGCTATGCGTAAAACAAAATCCACACATCATACGCCTCACGCGATTGAAGCCAAGCACACCCATCAGACGTCGCCTGCTAGCCACGAGGCGCAAGAACAAGCTAGCCCTAGCTTCCAAGCTATGGCAAAACTCGAGAAGCCTGCCTGGTATAAAACTCAAGCTGGGAAAATAACCGTTTTCGCCATCACTGCGGTGATACTTATCGCCGGGGCTACCTGGTATTCGTATGTAGCTAGTCGCAGTCGTATCGAAGCAGCACCGCAAGCCTCCAGCGCATCAGCTACTCCAAGCGAAAGCCCAAAGCCAGTCACAGCTGAATCAGCTCTGACTGGAATGCTTGTAACTCCAGAGCTTGCCACGAAACCCGTGATGAGTGTTGTTATCGAAAATCTCTTCCCCGATGCACGGCCACAGTCTGGGTTGAGCCAGGCAGGGGTTGTATATGAAGCACTTGCAGAGGGCGGCATCACGCGCTACATCGCCTTCTATCAAACAGATATACCTACTGACATCGGTCCTGTACGCAGTCTACGGCCTGTCTTCTATCAAATGGGTACTGAGTATAACGCTCCGGTAGCTCACATCGGAGGGAGCACGGATGGCCTGGCACTTGCACAAAATGATCGCAACTTCAAAGATATGGATCAGTTCTACAATGGCGCCTATTTCCGCCGCATAACCGCACGCTGGGCACCGCACAACGTCTACATCTACGGCGATTCGCTCAAAAAAATGGTACAAGACAAGGGATGGTACACGCCTCCGACATTTGCCGCCTGGAAACGCAAAGACGACAGCCCAAGCGCCAGCCCTAACGCTACTCGTATTACTGCCGATTTCTCGTATGCCGACTACACCGCATCTTTTCAGTACGACGCACCATCAAATAGTTACATGCGATCAGTCGGGGCGAAACCAGATCTCGATGCCGCGAATGGACAGAAGCAAGTAGCCCCCAAAACAGTCATTGTGTTGTATGCAGCTACCACATACGGAACGCAACCAAATGGTAAGCCCAAGACGGACATCAATTTGATCGGAAATGGTAAGGCCGTCCTCTTTCAGGATGGAATCGCAACAGAATGTACCTGGAAGAAAGCATCCGACAAGGGTCGGCTGACGCTCACCGACACTTCTGGCAATGAAGTTGCACTAAACCGTGGACAGAGCTGGGTAAGTATTGTCCCCGCCGGTCGTCCTGTCATCTGGCAATAGTTTGAATTTCCTATACAAAAACGCCCGGCATAATGCGGGCGCTTTTGAAGCTAGATCTAGCGTGAGGATTTAGCGTGAACGGTTAGTAACCGCGTAGCCGATTCCCCATGCGACGAGAGCAGCTACCAATGCAACAGCAACGGTTACAAGGGTGTTACCGGCAGGACCGGTTACTGGGAGGGTAGCACCAGCCGCTACGACTGGAAGGCTTCCACCTTTACCTGGAGTTGACATAAACTGTCTCCTTCTTACGAGGGTTATGTTTGTTCGAACATACAAAACGAGGGCGGCTGAGAAAAATCTCAGACTCACCCTCGTTGTACTGGTGTATATTAACAAGTTTGTCGAATTTTGTCAACGCTCTGATTGACAGATTGGCTGATTTTTTTTACACTAGAAGCATTAGTATTTTAGGGGGTGAGTACGTGAAACATAGGCTATTGAATATTGCATCTAAGACATCTTTTGTAATCTTTGTCTATATATTTGGGGCAATTTTCGCACCGCTCCAAATAAGCACTGGTAGCTGGTCAAAGATCTCGCGACAACCGAGAAACCCGACGGCACTTACAGAGCCAGCTGCCCAGTCTACGAGCACACCTACCCCATCCCCCACCCCTACCGCTACAGCACAAACAACAGGCCGAGTTGCCTCGAGCCGAGCAGCGACTGGATCTACCACGTACCGTTCAGGCAATCCCTTTGCTGGAGAGAGACTGTACGTCGACCCAGACAGCAACCCTGCAAAGCAAGTGCGTGCCTGGAGTAGCTCTAGGCCTGGCGACGCCGCCCTTATGAACAAGATTGCATCCCAACCAATGGCGATCTGGATGGGAGACTGGGACACCAACCCAGCCACTACCGCTCGCGAAATCACAAGCGCTGCACGAGGATCCGGTGCCCTTCCACTACTTGTTCTCTATAATATACCAATACGGGACTGTGGGAGTTACTCGGCAGGAGGTGCAGACTCTGCGACTTCGTACAAAAGCTGGATCAATGCTGTTCAAGCCGGAAGTAGCGGTGCAAAAACTGTGTTTATACTCGAGCCTGATGCCGTTGCGGGATGGGATTGCCTCAGTCCCACACAAAAAAACGAACGTGTAGCGCTCCTGCAATATGCAATCGATACCCTGACTAGCAGCCCCAATCACTACGTGTATTTGGACGCCGGAAACGCCCACTGGCAATCAGCACAGGAAATATCCCAGCGCCTTCGGGACGTCGGTACCAATAAGCTTACTGGCATTGCTTTGAATGTTTCAAACTTCTTCACTACTACCGAATCAAAGAATTACGGCCTGCAGGTCAGTGCCCTCACTAATGGGATTCATTTCGTAATTGACACGAGTCGAAACGGACAAGGTGCACTCGGTGGCACAAGCTGGTGTAATCCAGAAGGGCGCGGACTCGGCTCACCACCACAAGTCATGAGCGGCGCACTGGACGCCTTACTTTGGATAAAGATACCTGGCGAATCAGATGGTAGCTGCAATGGCGGCCCTGCTAGTGGTGGATGGTGGCCAGAATATGCCCTGAGCCTCATACAGCGAGCAGCATTCTGACATTAGCCAATGCTTACCTATTGCAAATAAACGACGGGCACGAGAGCTTAATATGTACGATCCGATCAATCCACGATCCAGGGATAGCATGATATATCTCTAGCAAAAACGGAATGAATCGAGAAAGTACGATTACAATTGCTAAGACGTACATTAACAATTCAAAAGGACCGCGCTTCTTGATGGCCTGGATCATGAAGAAACTCCTTGAGTAATCTTGTAGCGACGACCTTCTGTCGCCCAGCCAACCTGATGAGTACGAAACTTGCGAAGCACTACGATCTCCACAAATGATTTCAGATAAACAAGCAGATTAATCATGCGGAAGAAATATATCATCGGGAATGCAGCAATAACACCCCAAGACTTGTGCTTCACTGCCGCAACAATACACCAGACTAACGTGATCCCTACGTCAAGCAGAAATGTGACCGCCAGTCCGATCGGGCTCGTCCGGCGATAGATGTGGACTGGAAGAAAGATAAGAAAGTTCAATGCATATACAAAAGCCTCGATAATCTGGTAGCTCATGTATACATCCAGTCGCTGGAACCTGCGTCCAATCTTGCGTCCCGTCACCCCTTGCCAAAAACCTCGATACCAACGCTCTACCTGCTGGTAGTAATCACGTATGGTACGCGGGTCTTGGGTAAGTGTTTTTGCCGTCGGGATGAACCCAATGCGACCCAGCTTCTTCCGATGAATCTGCAGGGTGATGTCGAAGTCTTCAGTCATCGTGTTTGTCTCAAAATCTAGCTCTTTGAGGATGTCTGTGCGATAGCAGCTACTTGGACCCGGGATCACCGAAATGACACCGAGAGCATGCTGCAATCGGCGCATGACTTCTTGCCCATATGTGTAATCATAAGCTCGGAACTTGGAAACCAAGCCACCGTTTAAGGCCTGGACATAGCCTGTCATGGCAACATAGCGTGACGCATCGAGATGCTTGAGGAACTCTTTGAAGTAGTTCTTATCAAAAACCGAGTCCGCATCTGCTATGTGTACCCATTCATATCTATCTACTATCCTGAAGGCGTTGAGAGCTTTGCGAATCGCGAGTGCTTTACCCGAACGCCTGACGGTGAGTACATTATTGTGCCCTACGATCGCACGCGCGAGCTTTGCAGTGGCATCCGTAGATGCGTCATTCACTACGTAAATATGCTCGAGAGCCTGACCTGCTGCGAGAGCGGAATTAATAGTATCCTGAATCACCAACTCCTCGTTGTGACCAGGGATAAGTAATGCCAGCTGGTCTTTTGTACGTGGCGTATACGTAATCGGGACGTCGATAGCTACGCCGTCCAGTGGGGTCATATGTTGCATAATATGGATAGTTTTTTGCATAGAATACCTCTACCAAACCAACAGATTGGGTTGATCAGTGATAATACCAAAATATTTGCTTTTTGTCAATATTTATGCTTATGCTTAGCTTCTTTCGAGTAGCGTATAATACACTTATGCTTGGTTCACGAAGGCCGGATCTGCGCAAGCGAAATGGCTTCACGATCATCGAAAGCCTGATTGGCATTACCATCCTAACCATGGTAAGTATCGCCCTATTTGCTGTCATGGCCTCAAACCTTACAAATCTATTTCAGAGTAAAGCTCGTGGTATAGCGCTAGCCATCGCGCAAGAAAAAATCGAGAACCTTAAAAATCTCCCCTATGATTCCTTATCTACGCAGGCAGGCACCATTTACCCACCTGGAAACGTACTAGATGACGAAACAATCACCCGAAATAATCTAAACTTCAAAATCCATACCGACATTCGCTATATCGATAATGAGTACGACGGCAACGCGGCTGGCACAGTCGGAGGCAAACCCGTCGACCTCTACTCATACGACTATAAGAAAATTACTATCACTATCTCCGACCCCAAAGGATCCACCCAGTTGGCTGAGTTATCCTCAGATGTAGCTGCCAAGGCCGCCGAAACTGCCGGGAACACTGGCGTACTACTCGTAAAAGTAATAAACGCCGCCGGCTCCCCTGTGGAAAATGCAACGGTACAAATCACAAACCAGAACCCCAACCCAGATGTAAATATCACCACCACGACGGATATACAAGGACAAGTTATTATTCCCAAGCTCCCTCCCGATGCGACGCCAGGCTACCACGTAGTCGTCACGAAAGCAGGGTTCAACAGCGACCAGACATATACTGTGGACGCCAGTCATCCAAGCCCTTCAAACCCTGATTTTGCAATGTTAGCGCAGCAAATCACCACAAAGACATTTGCTGTCGATCAGCTCACAAACCTCTCACTCACCCTCACGAATCAGACTGGAGCACCAATCACTAATCAATCAGTTACGATCCAAGGCCAAAAAACCACCAACAGCACACCGACTATTTACAAAATAAGCCTCACAAATATCACAAATGAACAGGGCCAGGTACAGTTTAATCTCATCGAATGGGATAGCTATACTGTGACGATTTCTGGGCACACTGTACTAAGTAGCAGCCCGTTTATGCCTATTACTGTTGCGCCGAACAGCTTGATATCGGCCAGCCTTACGGCTGCAGTCAGCCCCACACTATACCCGACTATCAGCTCCGTAACGCCCAATACGAGCTCAGCTACAAGTGGTGTAACCATCGATCTCACTGGTAGCAACCTATCTGGTTCTTCGACTATGATTTTGAGAAAACCTGGTGAACCAGATCGTATTGCAAGCGCTATCACCCTTACTGGGCCCGACAACATCAGTGGCACCTTTGACCTCTCAACAGCTTCAGGGATATACAGCCTTGTACTAACCACAGGCGGTCTTAGTACCACACAAGTAAATGTGATTACGGTGGGCCTATGATCAGACAGCAAAAAAATGGCTATAGTCTCGTAGAGCTTCTAGTCGTTGCACCGATTATCGTCCTGGCCAGCATAATCGCCTTCACCATCATCTTCAGAGGCAATCAAGCATATCAGTATAGTATGGCGCAGGCTGACGCAAGCCAGCTCCTCACCAATTCACTCGATCGGATAAGTCGCGTATTGCGGTCTACCAATGTGATCATTGCTGCATCGAACAATGATCTAACGGTCGAATCATATTTTAGCCCACGTGACAGCGTCCCGGATCGTGCACGGTATTATCTAAGCAATGGCAAACTCCTCGTCGACGTCACTCCAGCCAGTGGCACAGCGCCAAATTATACGTACCTAGCAAGCGATATGAAGACGATCACCTTAGCCAATGCGACCAACACTGCCTCGCAGCCATTATTTCGTTACTATGACCAAAACGGTGCCATGCTGAACTCGCCCCCTACACTAGCGGCCGTCACTGTGGTCGAGATCACACTAGCCGTGAATCCAAAGCCAAGCGTATTGAAGAACGATCAATCCTCAAGCACGCGCGTACAACTTCGCAACAGGAAGACAAACCTATGATGCACATTCGCAAACGCAAACGACCAAGCGGCATGAGCCTGTATCAGGTTATCATTACTTCCACGATCATGCTGGCGATATGCGTTGCCGTAGCCACATTGGTTTTTGCGACCATGCGCTTTTCTCGTACTGCGGCGCGATCAGTGTCAGCGACCTATATCGCGGAAGCGGGTATCAACTATTATCTTTGGCACCTTAGTCACAACGTGACTGACTATTGTGATGGTCAGCCCTGTGGAACCCAAGGCTCAGCCGGATATGGCCCGTTTACCTATGACTACGTGGATGCACAGGGACACAAAATCGGTACCTACAAGATTTACGTCAAGCCTCCTTCCGGATCTACTGGGTACGTAACAATCACCTCCGTGGGGTCGGCGATCGGTGGCACCCGTGAACGAACACTCCAAGCCGCAATTGCTATCCCCTCATTTGCGCAGTACTCCATTCTTACCAATACTGAGATCTGGATCGGTCAGAACGAAACGGTCGATGGCGCCCTGCATAGCAACATTGGCGTACACTTCGATGGCCAAGGTAACGACACAATCTCCTCAGCGCAAGCTTCATACAAACCGTCGGCGCAATTTGGCGGAAACGGTTCGACCCAGAATGGCGTATGGGGTAATGGCACTCCAACAAATACCTGGAAATTCCCAGTCACCCCAGTAGATTTTCAATCTGTAACCACGGATTTGGTCAAACTCAAGTCAGATGCCCAGGCAAACGGCGCTTATCTCGCGCCAACCAGCCCAAGCGCCCCTACGACAAAGCTCGGCTATTATCTCGAGCTAAGGAGCGACGGTGCTATTGATGTATACAGGGTTACTCGCGAACAATGCACGAGCGTGACTCGATCATTTGTACAAACCCTATCTCATCCAACGAATAATCTCTTGTACGTAGAGGACAATGTATGGATCCGCTCAAAACCCGGTGAAACCATGCCGGGACGTCTGTCTATTGCAGCCGCTTACCTACCCGCAAACGGCAGTACTAATAAGTCAATCACCATCATGGGCGATATCAAATACGCAGCTAAAGATGGCTCGTCAGCCCTTGGCCTGATTGCCCAAAATGACGTAAAGGTCTCAAGGCAAGCGCCGAGCACAATCGAAATCAACGCTGCTCTCCTCGCCCAGAATGGTCACGTATGGTATCAAAAAGACACCCTCGGAGGCGTCAGCTGTACGCAATCAGTGAAGACCAGTATTTCGGTCTACGGCGCCATTGCTACAAATCAGTATTGGACATGGACGTATGTGTCAGGGAATAATGGAACGACGATTGATGGGTACAACACGACCGTCAATACCTACGACAAGAACCTGCGCCTAACACCACCGCCTTCTTTCCCTCTTACTGGGTCCTTCTCGATACTCAACTACCGAGAGCTGTTGCAAGGACCCTAGCCTAGGGCAGCGTTTGTCTTTCGAATACGATCGAGCGATTCGGTTATCGAAAGCGTTCGAATTGTTTCAAAGAGACCTGGCGCAGCGGTTCGGCCGGTGATAGCAATGCGTATTGTTGAGAAGAAATCACCTATTTTGATCTGTTCACGATCTACAACTGCTCGCAAAGCGCTTTCAATCGCATCCTCTGTCTCGGCACAATCTACGAGCGCCTCTACGGCAGATTCCAAGTAGCTACGCACGGTTTCGACGGCAAGTTTCTTTGTGGCGAGCTGCCCAGCAGCCTTTGGGTCCGGCTGCTTGAAGAAAAACCCAACCAGTTCTGGCAGCTCAGCAAATGATTTGAGCCGTTCGCGTTCAAGCAAAACGACCGACTCTAAGCGCTCGCCATCAGATATACCCGCAGCCATGAGCTCTTTGCGTGCGCGCTGCACATATTCATCTTGACTAAGTTTTTCACGTATATAGAGTCCGTTGAGCCAATTCAAGCGCTCCATATCAAACTTTGCGGGACTCTTTTGGATTCGGTCAATACTAAAGCGTTCGACCATTTCTTCTAACGAAAAAACTTCTGTCTCAGTACCGTCATTCCAGCCCAGCAAAGCCAAAAAATTCAGCAGTGCTTCTGGTAAATAACCTTTGTCACGATACTGCAAGGCATCAGTATCACCATGCCGCTTCGAAAGCTTACTCCCATCATTCCCCAATATAACTGGCAGGTGAGCCCACTTCGGGCGTGCATACTGCAAAGCATCATAGAGCAATGCATGCTTGGGCGTCGAGCTAATAAATTCATCGCCCCGCAACACGTGCGAAATCTGCATATGGTGATCATCAACTATGTTTGCAAAGTTGTAGGTCGGGAAGCCATCAGCCTTGAGAATAATAAAGTCATCGATGATACCGAGACCAACTTCGAAGTCGCCACGCACTTCGTCATGCCAAGCAACCGCTTGTGTATCAAGCCTTTTACCGATAGCTTCTATATCAAGTCGTATAGGCAGAGAGTCATCTTCAACGGCTTCATCTACCTCCATACTCTTACGATAGACAAACGCTTGCTTAGCTGTAATCGCATCATCCTTGAGATGCTGAAATGCCTCAGGAGAAATCTTGCTTCTATACGCCAAGCCAGCCTTTACCAGCTGCTCAGCGATGTCTTTGTACCGAGGCAATCGTTCTGACTGAATATACGGACCAAAATCGCCTGTGTGTTCGCCCTGCCAATACCCCTCATCAGGCTTGAGACCAACCCAGTCCAGCACGTCAACGATCTGACTGACTCCCGCTTCGACAAATCGTTCGCGATCGGTATCCTCGAGACGAAGTATAAATGTGCCATTGTGCTTTTTTGCGAAGAGATAATTAAAGAGGGCTGTGCGTACACCGCCAATATGTAAAAATCCCGTCGGTGACGGACAGAATCTGACACGTACTTTCTGGCTACTCATGCGAGCTATTATATCAGATTAGTTCAGTAAGCCTTCCGGGCTTGCTTCTTGCCATGCACCAGCACTATCTTGCTTATAAAATACCACGGAACTCACCGTCTCTTCACTGTCATAGGTATGTTCTACATGCGAAGCCACGCCACGATGAGCATAATGTGTCTTAGTGCCGGTCACTGCTGGACGGGTGATGCGTTCGATCTTGTATGGAGTACCGTTCTTCTCAAACCAGATCGCGTCTACGGTTTGCTCGAGTCTCGGATTTTCGGGCATTGGCCCTGAGGTCTTCTTATGAGAATCGAGGCCATACCGCTGGTCGATCATATCGACGAGGTCTTCCCAGCCTCGTTGATTCATAGGCTGGTAGCAATCCGAATTATTTGATCTTGATCGAGGCCATGGTCACCTTCGATCTTGTACATGACCCCGTGATTTACCCATGCGGCTTGGTTTTGACTGTACACATAGATAGTCAAACCTTGTGCTTGGAGCGCCAAATATTCTTGTGATTTAGCGAGCACAAACTGTTCAAGCAGTGCTTGAGAGTCCCAGTCAGAACGCTGCTGACTGATAGTCATTGCGCGATCTTTATTCTGAAGCTTATATACGAGTGAGCCACTTGCCGACGTGACATCCCGCGTGACATTCCATCCGTTTGGCAGATACCCTGGTGCAGCCGCTTCCACACCAGACCGGACACTCGCGAGCTTTAAGGCGAATGACGGATAGTTTGACTGCCAGAGATACGCTCCGAGCAAGATGAAGGCCATCGCACTCATGACGAGCGCTAGGGGTCGTGCTGCCCCACCAGATTGAGGTTGTGCTGGTGCAGGAGTGGCCGCCTGTGCTTGTGCTGCAGCAGTGCTTGCGACCGGTTGAGCCGCGGGAGCTGGGTCGCTGAGTGCGAGCTTAAGCGCATCTTCACGCGTAAGCGCGGGCTTTGGATCCGCTACTGTAGCCGACGATGAAGGGGTGGGTACCGCTTGGGGAGCGGGTACCGGCTCTACCGACGCCTGCACGGGCTTAGGAATGGCTGGTAGTGCCGTTGGCACAGAGACAGGCGCTCCAGTTGCACGCGGAGCGATGTCGACAAGGGTCTTCGGTCCAGCTGGTGCTGCAGTCGGCGATACATTGCCCGAATTTGGCGCAAAACTCGGTGATGCGACCGGTGCGGAAAGAGTTTGAGGATTTGACGTAGAGGCAGCCTGTGACATTGCCGACAGCTGCGTATCAGAAAGGACGGACTCCTCTTTGCTGTCGAGTGATGGTATTTCCGAGGCGACACGCTCTTGCATCTCAGGAGCAGCTTGTGGCTGTGCGGCTGGCATTGGTTGCGAAGCGGTGGCCAAAGGCACTACAGGACTTTGAGAGGGCACGGTAGGAACCGGAGGCGGAGGCACGAGCGACTGGCCCTGCGCAGCGGATGCAGTTGGCACCTCTGATTGTGGTGCTACAGACGGCTGAGATACCTTCGGAAGTACTACTGGAACAGATGCGGCGGGAGTACTGCCACTAGCTGCAGGAATTGGCATAGTCGATGGCAGCGGTACTGCTGGCCTGATTGGTGCTTGTGTTTGCAATGGTTGCTGAGTCGATACTGGCGCGGCAGCGGGCGATGCTGGACTCAAGGGACTTAAAGCAGGAGCAGCTACAGGCATCTGAGGTGTTGCACTCTGGGCTGGTGTCGCCGTGGGCTTGGGTTCTGGTTCTGGTTTTGCCTCTGGCGCTTCTGCTAGACCAACTTTTTCGAGATATGATGTCTCCTCCTGTGCGTCTGCGGTCTCCCAGGGGGTACCACAATTCGCGCAGAACACCTTTCCGGCTATGACGACACGATCTTTTTCTTCACAGTCTGGACACTGTCTCATACCACTCCTGTACCACTTATGTTAATCACATTATGTCAGGAGTGACCATAAGCGTAAAGTAGTTTAGCGGAGGTTTTTCGTATGTCCGGCCAAATAGACACGCCACATGAACGGCGGAATGGTCAGTATTTTGCGAAAACTTGTCGGACGCATCAAGGTGCGCCACAACCATTCCAGTCCGATCTTGCGCAACCAGGTCGGTGCCCGCTTCACTTCTCCACCCATCTGATCAAAATCAAAAGTTCCGCCTTCACCAATCAGTACTTTTGCTAAGCCATCATCTACATGCCGCGCCATAAACAGCTCTTGCTTAGGGTGCGCCATAGCAACAAAAAGAATATCTAATTTTGCAGCTTTCACCGACCGCACGATACTCGGCTCCTGCTTATCAGTGAAATACCCACTCCAAGTACCACCGATTTGCAGAAGCGGGTAGCGGTCCTTGAGTTGATTTTCAACTGACCCCTCTTTCGGTCCGCCCAATACCCCAATTCTCCAACCGCGCTGCGCTGCATGAATGAGTAAACGATGCGTCACATCCACACCAGCCCCTCTCTCGGGAATGACTTGTGCGAGCCATTCCGAGCGTTGCATACCGAATACAATGCTCTTCATCCAGGATAAGAGAGAGTGCTGCCGCTGCGCATAAAGATACGCACTCGCCCACTGAACGCTTATGCCATCCGCAATTACAAGGTCTGCATCATTGATTGCACGACGAACAGCCATATCGTGCCGTGCCGTAGCAAAGAATGCTACATAGGGCTTGACATATCGCATGCTCTTGCGCACGCTGCGCCCTTGTACTGCACGCTCTATGCGCGATAACACTTCTGCTTCATTCAATGGATCAAACGCTAGATCAAGGATCTGTATCCGGCTGCGTTTGGACGCGTTTGCTTTCACTACTTTCGCTCGCCCCTACCTACAGAACCAACTGCGGATCGCATTAAGGTGCGGAATGTGTCAGGGCTATACGCTTGCGCCGCGCGGCGTAATCTACGCGTATCCCACGAGAGCTCTCCGCACCGAGTCATCGCCGCATCAAGCGCATCAATTGTCGGCTCATCATAGAGAATTCCCGTTCTCCCGTCTTGGATCGTTTCGGTAAGTCCGCCAGCTCGAAGACCAACTACTGGCGTCCCACACCCTAGAGACTCAACAGGAGCTATACCAAAATCTTCTACCGAACAAAACAAAAATCCGCGAGCGGCTGCAACCAAGCGCCACTTTTCTTGTTCGTCAACGCGACCCCGAAATTCTATATACTTACTCCCTGCTGCTGCCTGCTCGAGCCTTGAGCGATCTGGACCGTCACCAACAATGATCAGTCTTTCATGACGGCGCTTACATGCGTCGATAGCCAACGTGATGTTTTTGTATTCACTGAGCACGGAGACTACAACCCAGTATGGTTCTTTATCTGCTGCGATGGTAGGTGGAAGTGATACGGGCGGAACAATCACTTGAGAGTCACTGTGATAAAACTTAGTAATGCGGGTTGCAACTGTCTTACTATTTGCAACAAATTGACGGCGCTTGTCCTGGCTCTGATAATAGTCCCAAAGCCGCAATTCGCTCACAAGCCGCGTAATATAGAGCTGAATCAGTGGATTTTTTGTGCGTTGATGCATAGCAACAGGCCAACTATCCCACAACATACGAGCTGGCGAATGACAATACACAAGACATCGCTGATTTTCCTGCAGGGTCACGTTTTTTACCCATGCCGACGAGGCTGCAAGTACAATGTCGTAGCCACGAGTATCAATAGCCTCAACAGCACGCCGAATCCATGGTAGTAAAAGATGCGGCCTTCGCTTCAAGAAGCTCGGAAATCGCTGCAAGAAGCTCGTTTGTATACGATGGCCAGCCAAGCGTGACCCAAACATACGGCGGTTATAGAGCAATGTTGCAACATCGGCATCAGGGTACATATCGAGCAATGCATACAATACCGCCTCGGCGCCACCATCTTTGGTATTTAGCCAATCATGAATAATCAGGATCTTTGGCTTACGCGCCATCATGCCCTCGCACTCGTCCCCCACCGTAACTTAAACCAGCCAGTGTCCACCACACTATACTTAATGTCGAATCGGCAAACGTATGCAGGAAAGCATTAGCCACCAAAATAGCAAAGAGGCTAGCCAGGAGTACTTTTGACACCCGGTCTTCAGACAGCCACCACCGACGAGTTAACTCGATAAACAAGATACCAAACGCCAGTGCCCCAAGCCACCCAAGCTCCAAAACAATCTGGACATACCAGTTTTCAGTAATGGTGTAAGCTGAGCCATACTTACTCGCTGGGCCAGCAGCGCCAAATCCTAAGCCAAGAGGGTGTCGTGCGGCGAGCTCCAACCCCTGCTGCCATGCATAGATGTGACCCTCATCTGAGCCAATAATCATACCCGAATCATTTACCTGCCCTCGGATGAGATATGTCTGCACAAAAGAGCCAGGAATGCGCGCAAGCTGTTGTATTTTTAGCCACCCAATCACCGCACTCACAATTCCGCCAGCTGCAGCCACCACCTGAAAACGTCGTGGGATATAGAGGCCAAACAATACTATTAGGCCACCAAATAATCCGAGCAGCGCACTACGTGAGAAGCTCGTAAGTATTGCAAGGGTTGTCACAGCCGCCGCAAATGCCGCTATGAGTCTCATCTGTCGATTCCGAGCAGTCACACCAAGGGCAAGGAACCATAGAGTCGGTAGCATCAGATATGCTCCAAGCTGGTTAGGTCCTCCAAGAGTAGCAAAAGACCTTCCAAGGTCGCTCCCAATTAAAACCGTCTGATAGGGATTGATCGTGGTAGGCCCATACCCCAGCATCTGCAAGAACAATGTGGGCGTAATCAAGAATTGCACTAACGCTATGCCGGACACCACAAGTGCGGGTATCAACACAAGCCCACGTATTTTCTGCCAATTGAGCTGGTCAGCAAAAGGCTGAACAGCGACAAATAATACAAGAGGCAGTAAGGTCGTCTTTATACCAGCCAGCCATGAGAAATCACTACGCCCAGAAAGGGCTACACCTATCAGGCCAGCTACGCCGATGATCGCAACCATGAGATTCGCCGGTCGTCGTATCCATCCAAAGCCCGTGACGAAGCTCAACAGTACAGCAAGAATACTCAGCAGCACGATCACAACTTCTTTCCAGCTAGCAAACAGCAGCTGCCCTCCAAACGCATGGCCAAGCACAATCACGATAAGAGCATGAAAGGGCATACCCACAAGTACCACGCAAATCAGCCAGCGCGCCAAGCACTGAAGACTGCCACGCGAGATATGTGCGACTCCCCGCACCTTCACTAAGCCCTGTTTTGATGACCTCGTTCGAGCCCTGTGTGCTTTCTCGCGCATACTTTTACCTATCTATTACTCATTACACTACGTATATAATCATCAAGATTTTCTAGTGCTATTCCCGTACCTCGTGCCACTGCGAGCATAGGCTCATCAGCCACGTACGCCGGCACACCAGTCACTTTGGTCATCAGCTTATCGATGTTGCGCAAGAGTGAACCGCCACCAGTCATCACCATACCTCGATCAATGATATCCGAGCTCAATTCTGGTGGCGTCTGTTCGAGCACTGCCTTAACTGCCGCTATGATACCGTCAAGCTCATCACCCATCGCTTGCGTTACCTCATCACTGTCAAGCTTGATGGTCTTTGGCAAACCGGCGATCATATCGCGACCACGAATCTGCATAGTAAGAGGCACTTCCAATGGAAGAGCTGAGCCGATCTGCTTCTTGATGTCTTCGGCGGTTTGGTCACCAATGATCAAGCCATACTTGCGACGGATATAGTCAGCTATCGCCATATCTATCTTATTCCCGCCGATGCGCACAGAGTTCTGAGCGACAATACCGCCGAGCGACAAAATGGCAACCTCAGTGGTGCCGCCACCAATATCAACTATCAGATTCCCCGCCGGAGCAGCAATTGGTACACCAGCTCCAATCGCTGCAGCGACCGGCTCACGGATAATGTGTGCTTTCTTGGCACCTGCAGCCAGAGCAGCGTCTATCACCGCACGCCGCTCGGTCGATGTAACACCGGCCGGCACAGAGATCATCAGCTCAGGCCGCGCCAGACGTATTGTCCCAGAGACCTTATCAATGAAAAACTTGAGCATCGCCTGGGTAATGCGATAGTCTGCGATCACTCCTTCACGGAGCGGACGACTGGCAGTAATTATGTCCGGCGTACGACCGAGCATTTCTTTTGCTTCATTACCTATGGCAACAATGCGATTATCATCTACCGATACAGCAACCACACTCGGCTCGTTTGCTACGATACCCTTTTTCGGCACATACACCAGAACATTTGCGGTTCCTAAATCAATGGCGATTCGTTTTCGATGCATATCATTTATTGTACCTGATTTGCTACCTGGGAGCAGCAGACCATGGGGTTTTCGATGTTTTTTTGCAAATACTTGTATAATAAAGGGACCGACCTATGGCGATCTCTAAGCAAACTCGCAACTTTTTGACCTACCTCTTTGGCACCGTTATTGTCGTATTTGGCACCATCCTCCTCGGTGCACTCGCGACGGGCTGGCAATACGATTTCACTACGGGTGAGCTTCGCGAAACCGGACTGATAATAATGAACAGCGAACCGACTGGTGCCACTATTACATTGAATGATGCGCCGATTAAGTCTACTACCCCATATCGAGCTACAAGCCTCCTCCCAGGCACTTATACTGTCAAATATACCAAGGCTGGCTACCGACCATGGATCAAACAGTCCGACGTTGATGGTGAGCGCGTAAGTTTTGCGGACTACGCCTGGTTGATCCCCGAGCAGCTGCCCTCGCGGCTACGATACCCAGATAATAAGATTATTTCAGCTACTCAAAGCATTGATCGCCGACGTTTTGCTTTTGTAGAAACAGTCACCAAGACCAATGAATCAGGAGCAGTCACATCAACTACCCCCACCATCCTCTACGCCCCTGACCTGAGTCGCAGCTCAAACATCCTGTACACCCCGACTGCTTCGAGCGAGACCGACCCCAAGGTCACCGCCATCGACTCATTGGCACTCAATGCAGATGCAACCTGGCTGCTGACACGACAAACGACGAGCGACAACAAGACCAGCTGGCTACTCGTACCTACCAATTCCAGTGATGTACCTACAAAACTTACCAATCTCAGCGCCGTTCTACCCGCAACACCCACGTGGATCAGCTGGTCGGATACCGAACCAAATGACCTATATGTGATACTCAATGGTTCATTGCGGCGCTGGTCGATCAATGACAAGCGTCTCGGAGATGCCATAGCTGATGGTGTCGTTACCGCGAAGTGGGATAACGGTAGACTGCTTACCATCGAGGTGTTAGCCGATGGGCTGCGCTGGCTGCGCGTACGCACCAAAGACCAGCTTGGTGAACCGGAAACGATCCACCAAGTACCAAGTAGTGCAAACTACCAGCTTCGCTATTTTAGTCTCCTCGGCAACGACTATACTGCCGTGCTCCCAGATGCCTCAAAGCAGCTCATCGTCACCCGAGGAATATTCAATAACCCAAACCAGCGCATTACCAGCATCAGCGGGAAAAATATCTCTGCGTTCACCGTTAACCGTAGCGGACGGTATATCGTTATGAATGAGTCTGATCGCATGTTTACGATTGATCTAGAGCGCAATCAACGATATCGCTACGGCGCAAGTCTCGCCGGCTTAACGAGCTGGGAATGGATGAATGATCAGCATCTCGCTATTATCAGTAAGAACCAGCTGCGTCTCATTGATTATGACGGTCAAAATAATGAACTTATTTCGAGCATCATTCGCTCGAACGCGCCGATCCTCTTCTGGGAAAACAAGTCTCTTATGAGTTTCGTACAGCCGGGTGGCAATGAAAACACGCGCCCTCGATTGACACATTTCTTCTTAGACCCCGAAAAAGTCTTAGAATAGTCCGGACGATCAACCCACTTTTCCAGGCAATGAAAAAACTGAGCCCCAAGCGTAAAAACTTGGGGCCACATATCTTCTGCAGTTATATTTCGTTGGTGCCAGAGGTGGGACTCGAACCCACACGCGACCAAGTCGCACACGATTTTGAGTCGTGCGTGTCTACCAGTTCCACCACTCTGGCGAATGTGCTATACTTACCAATCGCGCAAACACCTGGTACATATTCCATACTGCGCTGATGTATTATAATATGATCTGAAACAATATGCCAGATAATACGCAACCCAACACCCATGGATTAACCCCCGGCAACCCTCCATCCAAGCCAGCTAAACCCGAACCGACGCTTGAATTAAGTGACCTCGTCGCACAAGTCAGCCCCGCGCCGGTTGATTCAATATACCCTCAAGCCGATGTCCCCACGATTGAGCAACCTGCCGATGCTCAGACGCCGTCTTCTCTCGAGGAAGCACCACTGCCAGAGCCTGAGATTGTTCAGCCACAAATCACCACCTCACAAGAGCTACCAGAAGCATCCGACGTGACTGTCGAAACGACTGCTCCCGCCGAAGAAAACCCACAAACGCCAAACCGAACCGAAAACACCATTCCCCTCTTTCACAACCCGCAAGCCCCTGCCATGACCTCACATCTAGAGGAATTCGGTAAAGCCCCTCAGCTCGCATATGCAGGAACCCCACCGAGTGTGAGACCAAATCTGAAGCCACACTTTGATGTCTTCGCGCTCTATGGTCTGAGCTCAGATAACAGCACACAATACGCTACTACTTTTTTTGGAAAACTTGCTCTTGCCCTGCATCTAGACAAGATAATGAGCCCACGCAACAAGCGCTACATCGGCGTAAGTTTATTTAGCTTCATCGTTTTCTTGCTCGTCTTCAACTTCCAGACTCTGAGCGTGCAGCTCGGCTATTTCCTCAATCCGCCTCAGCCCACAGCACCAGTCACTACTACGACACCCACGCCTTCTACAACACCTGCAAGTCTAGCTGAGGCTGCCGAGATCGTACCGGCTGGCGATGTTATCTCAATTCCAAAAATTAAGGTCGACAAAGTGCCGATCATCTTCGAGCAATCTATCAGCGAGGCAGCGATACAAAAAGCTCTTGAAAGCGGGGTCGTACATTATGCAGGCACGGCCCTGCCCGGTGAGCGCAGTAATATTGTCATCGTAGGGCATTCTTCAAATGACTGGTGGGAGCCAGGCAATTACAAATTCATTTTTGCGCTCCTAGAAAAACTCACACCTGGTGACCAAATCCAAGTCAATTACCAGACACGTAAGTACGTTTTTGAAGTCACCGGCTCAAAAGTCGTAGAGCCAACTGAGATATCTGTACTCCAGCCTACTTCCGAGCCACAGCTTACCCTCATTACCTGTACGCCACCTGGGACAAGCTGGAAGCGACTCATTGTCACTGCAAAACAGGTTGCTCCCTTGCCAAACGCCGTGAAGCAAACAGTCGCCGAGAACCAGACGCAAGCGCAGCCACAGGTCTCACTCCCAGGAAACGCTCCCTCTCTCATCGATCAGATCAAGAGTTGGTTCGGCCTCAATAAAGCCTAGTCTGAGAGCTATTCTACGTGCTCGCCCAGTGATCTACGTTTGTCTTTGCCTCGCGCACGATTTCTGCCGCACTCTGTCCGGATCGAACACTCGCGACGAGCTGAAGCGCAGCACGCGCGCAGTCCTCGAGACTGCCACTGCGACGATCATTACTGCATACAGCCATCAAAAAATGTGACAAAATAGTGCGAAAGACAGGGCGATCGACGGCAGCGTCCCTAGGAACATGAAGCATTTTTCCTGATTCTCGCACATACACGTATACTCGCTCAGCATCATAGAGGACGACCATATCGGACGCAAATGGCATCGCTTCGATGAGCGCAGCAACTGTATACAGCCCGTGCCCGGGTTGAGCCTTTACATGGATGTGGAGTTTCTTCAAGAATCCGATACATTCGGCCACGGACCAAACTGGTGTAATACCTTGAATCTGCAAGAGTGCAGGATTATGCACGAAAAGCGGTATAAGCTCTGCAGTCACATATGCTTGACTATAGTCCTGTGATCGCAAGACGGCTTCTAGCCACAGCTGCTCACGACTGCCTATATGTATACCATACCCCATACCAAGGACGGCGTTGCTGGCAATAAGGGTTTGGGCAGCATGAAGCGGCACAATCATACTACCAAGAAGATCATGAGTTCGTTCACTCGAAGCATACCGCATCGGCCAATGCCAATGAGTCGCCAACTCATGCCACAGATTTAATTCCAAAAGTGCGCCAGCGTCACCAGCGACCAGGAGCGTATCAGGTAGCGTTTTTGGAGTCAACGAGAGATTAAAGAAAAAATTCTGATCTGTCAGCTCAACATCTACCAGTTCGGGCTGAATCGAGTTGTGACTCGCGCTAGATATGCTTTTACGTATTGAGGACACGAAGATATACCCTCAAGAGCTCATCCGGGCACGCCTGCGCAAACCGTAATCGAGCAGTTGCGGACATCACAGACAGATGGGCCTTCAGGTATGCCTCAATCATCGTCACTGTCTCAGCTTCTGTCTTGAAGTGCATATCTGACTTCACGCGAGAAACCACCTCACCCCATGATAGAGATGCGCTGTGATCAAGCCCACGCGCGGTAAGACCAAACTTCGCACCGAAGCGGCGCTTGCGCATACCCGGTAGTATATGCGCGACCTCGAAGCGATCCTGAACATCAAATGCTCGTAAGAGATTCTTGTCAATGACGCGTACCAGTCTTTGTACCTTGCGCTCGCTAAGGGAAGTCAACTGAGCTTTTAGCAGATATGTTGTATAATCTCGTAACATGCACGATATTATACAACCTTTATTGATTTGTGTCTATATCTAGCTCTGTATTTGATGGTTCGGTGAGTGTAGACTGCTCTTGCTTTGAGTCAAATCTAACCTTTATTTTTTCGATCTTGACCTGTGCCTTCTCTAGCTCTGATTGCAATTGGGCGGCGAGCTTACTCCCACGCTCAAAAAACTCTATCGCTTCATCTAAGCCAATCTCGTCGGCTTCAAGTTGCTGAGTAATGCGCTCTAGTTCTTCCAAAGATTCACGAAAGCTTGAGTTGGGTTTGGTCATCCTCGACCTCCTTTTCTAACTTCTTTACTTGCTGACCGGTTTGCGACTGCAGTGCTCTCAGTCGCACAACTCCTTCCGCTAATTGTACCACTATCTGATGATCAGGATTGATGTGAAGCGGATCCTTCAATATCACCCCATCCTGGCGAGCGATCGCGTACCCTCTCGCGAGCAATCGATGTGGGTCAGCGGCATGGATAACTGCCCGAGAGACCATCAGCCGTTGAGCATATCGCTCCACCACCCTCATTACATTACGCACCAAGCTACTTGATAGACTTTCGACAGCGTGCACTGCTCGTTCTTCGATCCGCTGAAACAAACTCGTTGTACGTGAGATAATCATCTCGACCCGTTCTACGATACGATCGACTACCCTCGCCTGTTGCTGAACCTCAGCAGCTATTGTTCGCATGACGTCTCCGAGATTTGGCGTAAGACGGCGAGCGGCGTCGGTTGGTGTGGCAGCGCGCACATCAGCTGCGAGTTCTGCCAGGCTCACGTCGTCCTCATGTCCAATCCCAACGATAGTAGGGATGGCACTTGCATAGACTGCACGTACCACACGTTCGTCATTGAATGCCTGCAAATCTTCGAGGCTCCCACCACCGCGGATCACGACAACCGCATCGAGTTCGGGATAGTCTGTATTGAACTGAGAAAGTGCCGCTACCACATCAGTTGGTGCTTGTAGACCCTGGACGTGTACGTGGATGTGTTTGATTGATAGAAGTGGCCATCGATCTTGTACAATAGCTAAGAAATCATTGTATGCAGCTGCTTCTGTTGAGGTGATCAAGCCTATCTCTTGAGGATATTGAGGCAGTTCACGCTTGCGATCAATCGCAAACAATCCCTCGGCTTCAAATTGTGCTTTTAGTTTTTCAAAAGCTCGCTTAACCGACCCTTCACCTGCCAATTCAACCGACTTCACGGTAAGCGAGAACTTGCCCCACTTTGTCAGATTCGGCGTAGCTGTAACGCGCACCAGCATCCCGTCCTCGAGGATAGTATTGAGCTGATATTTGGTCATAAAGCAACTAATCGTCGTCTCAGCGTCTTTGAGGTCAAAGAATATCCACTTGCCCTGATTAACCTTAAAACTACTTACTTCACCCTGCACGACGACAGCTGGATACGCATAGCTGAGTGTTTGATTTACAAAGTCACGCAGTTCTGTCACACTCAGAACTTCTAGTACTTCCCCCTCCATACTGCTACCCTTCTTCCCTATCAGGCACCACTACAGTCTGATGGCGATAGAAATACAATCCAAAAGGAATAAACAACCACATTGCAATCAAGCGGTAGAGTGCGGTCACCGACAGGCTTAGCTCCAATGGCTGACCCAAGGCCGTAAAAGCTGCCACCATAGTTGCCTCATATGCACCAACGCCGTTAGTGAATATCGACGCGATCGAGAACACCATCGCCAAGATGTAGGCCATTCCTACGACAGCAGGATTGATGAGCTTTCCAAAAGCGAGAAAAATGATCGAGATACTCACGATTTCGACAAAAATAGTCAGCAATGCGTCTACAAAGGGCCGCACCGCTGTTCGTGGACGAGCCCGAAAGAGCTCAACCAGATCATGATAGCCGTCTGCGAAACGCTTGATGTGCGCCTCAGTTATAGCTGGGCGCTTTAAGAGCTTCAAGATCCAATTCGCTGGGCGTGTCGTCACAAACAAAGCTTTGGTAAGGATGAGTTCATTCAAGCTCAATGCGAAGAGCAAAAATACCGAGAATATAATAATAAGTGCCAGCACCAAGACGAAGCGATAGCTTGCAGGCGACACCGAGTTTGTCAGGATGAGCGTTACGAAGCTCAAAACCATTACCAATCCAAAACTTGCAAGCACGGCGATATACCAGAATGACTGCGCTAAGAGAGCCTGGCGATGGGTGACTTTTTTCTCAAACACCTTCGTGAAATACGTCAGCCCTGAGACACCTCCAGATGGGATAACGGTATTCAGGAAGTTCATACTTATCACAGCTGGGAATAGTTCTTGATAGCTGAGCTGCTTGTGATATAGGCGGTAAAAATGTTGGTAGAAGCGAGTATTTGCCCAATAATAGCCATAGCGGACAGGTAAGATCAGTGCTAAGACCAGCAAGTTTACTTGCCGTAAGAGGCGCCACAGATCTTCGAGATGTCCACCATTACGTAGCAATAGTACCGCTAGCAAAATAATTATGATAAAGAAGGCAAAATGACGAAATTTCATCTCATTCTAGTGTACTCGTTTGCCGTCCATCTGGCTATTTCATAACGCTGTAGCCAGATTGCCTATCCGAAATGCTCGTTTACCGGTATACTGTCGGGAGTTATGCAATCCTGGTTTAGTATCCTTGGACGCGAACGTCAGCTAGCGATGGCCGAGCTAGCTGTAGTCGTCAAGCCCTCTACCCCCCTTGAACAACATGGGGCTATCGCTGTTGGGAGTGGCGACATGCCTACTTGGGAGCGCGTGGGATCTACTCAGCGAGCTGGTATCGTACTTGGTACATGTAAGTCGCTCGATGCTGCGACTATCATGAACCTACTCGACGACCTCCCTACTTCCGGCAAGATTCAGCTCGGTGTCTCTGTTCTCGGCTTAAAGAAAAATGACTATCAACGACTCGCCATGCAGCTCAAATCAGTCCTCAAGGAACGTGGTAATTCAGCGCGCATTATAACGAGCTCGGATAGTACCATGCTCAATGCCGCCCAGCTCATTCACAACCAGTTGATCAGTTCTCATGGGATCGAGCTGGTCATCTGGGAACATCATCATACTTGGTGGATCGGTCGCACGACATGGGTACAAGATATAGAAGCATACACACAACGAGATCGAGACCGGCCAGCGCGCGATGCCCGTGTCGGCATGCTCCCACCAAAACTTGCCCAAACCCTGATTAACCTTGCCCAGCCAGAAAAAAGCGATATGATATATGACCCATTTTGCGGTACTGGCGTGGTGCTTATGGAAGCTGCACTTATGGGTTACAACACCGGCGGAAGTGACATTTCTGAACGCATGGTCGAGGCGAGCAGAGAGAATATGCATTGGCTACAAAATATAGCGCCTGTGAGCAACGAGCCAGAGATTACAGTACAGGATGCGCGGAGCGTAACAATCCCATCAAAGCCAGGCTCTCGAGTATGCATCGTTGGCGAAGGCTACCTGGGTCTTCCTCTTGGACCAGAGGCCACCCAGAAAGAAGCTCGGGCTCAGATAGAAGAGCTTGACCGACTCTATATCGACGTACTGCAGAATCTATCACAGCAAAGTTGTGTGCGGGCTATTGTGCTGGCTCTGCCATTTTGGCATATCCAAGGCCAGGAATATCAGCTCAATTTCCTTGACTCACTCGATAGAATAGGCTATACTTTTGACCAGTTTGCACCACACGATACAGATCGGCTCACCTACCGACGAGTTGACCAGCGCGTGGGGCGCATGATAGTTAGACTGGTAAAGAAATCAGAAGCAAAGAAGGAATCGTAAGCTATGTCACATACAAAGGCCGGAGGGTCTACAAAGAACGGTCGAGATTCAAGTGGTAAGCGCCTTGGCGTAAAGCTATTTGGTGGCCAGCACGCAACTGCGGGCGATATTATCGTACGTCAGCGCGGTGAAACCTATATAGCCGGCGAGAATACCTTCTTGGCTTCAGACTATACCGTACATGCTGCAGTAGAAGGCAAAGTAGCCTTCAAGCAAATAAACAAGCGACGTTTTACAGGCTCTCCACTCCGTAAGACTGTCGTGACTATCGACACTTCCGTAGAATAAGAGTCTTACGTCACTACTAAAAAATGCCCGTATATGGGCATTTTTTAGTAGTGACGACTATTGGAAGGCTACTTCGATTCTGGTTTTGCAGCGGGTGCATCGGTCAGCCCAAGATGCTTACGCACAATGTGCACCACATCAGCCATAGCGACTTGACTCTTGATGATGTAGTCGTCAACACCGAGTGATTTCGCCTTCTGCACATCCTTATCACTTGAAAGGGCTGACATCATAATCACCTTTGAGTGCTTGGTCTGTGGTGTATTCCTGAGGATGTCTAGTACATCAAAACCGGACACACGTGGCATCATGATATCAAGCAAGATCAAATCTGGCTTAGTTTCGAGTACTTTCGCAAGCGCCTGCTCACCGTTATTAGCCCAAGCAGTGCCAAAGCCCTCAGCTTCAAAGCGTGCGATATAGACATTTGCAAGTTCTTCATCGTCCTCGACAAGAAGAATCATTGGCTGTGCTTTTGTCATGAGTCTTGTATTTCTCTCCGCTTATCATTCCCGTCTATTGTAACTCGCTCATGCTTCTCAGGTAAAGCCCCTATGCTTGCCTTGATGAATCCAGCAAAAAGTGGATGTGGACGATGGGGTCGTGAGAGAAACTCTGGATGTGCCTGTGACGCCACGAAGTAAGGATGATCCGGCAATTCTACAACTTCGACAAGAGTGTTGTTATATGACGTGCCGCTTATCCGCAGCCCCTTCCGTTCGAGCAAGTCACGATAGTCATTGTTCACTTCGAAACGGTGGCGGTGACGCTCGGTTATCTCAGAAGTGCCGTACAGTTTCTCTGCAATCGAGCCGCTAGCGAGACTAGTGTCATAATCCCCTAACCGCATACTTCCACCAAGCTGGACGCCAATCTGCTCCGGCATGATATGTACGACGGGGGCGCTGGTTTCTTGATTGAATTCCGTAGAGTGAGCGTCACCTAAGCCAGCTACATTTCGCGCAAACTCAATCACAGCAACTTGTAAGCCAAGACAGATGCCGAGATACGGCACCGTATGCTCACGAGCAAACTGCGCAGCAACGATCTTGCCCTCCACGCCCCGCTGTCCGAAGCCACCGGGGACAAGAATACCGTCAACTTTCTCGAGTGGCTTCGTATTTTGAGTCAATTTTTCGGCATCTATCCATTCATACTCCAATTTGCGTCCCGAGTCCCACGCAGCAGCACGAAGTGCTTCAACCACTGATAGATAGGTATCCTCATGGTCAAGGTATTTCGCGACGATACCAATCCGTACGCTCGGCATATCGCTCATGATAGTGTCAACCAACTTCTGCCAATTACTGAGATCGGGTTTTCTACACGATACGCCGAGTCGCTTACAAATATAATCACCTATTCCAGACTCCTCCATACGCAGAGGAACCTCATAGACGGTCTTGGCAGTCGGCAAGCCAACGATCGCTTCTTTATCTACGTCACAAAACTGGGATAACTTCTCAAAAATGCTCGCCTTGATTGGATGATCAGTGCGCACAGCCAGAATATCTGGCTGAATACCTACTTCTCGGAGATCACGCACAGAATTTTGTGCTGGCTTAGACTTCAGCTCCTTTGAAGCTTCAAGGTAAGGCAAAAATACCACATGTGTATAGAGTACATTATCTGACCCTACACGACGCTTGAACTGACGCAGCGCATCTATCACAGCTAGAGACTCATAATCGCCGATTGTCCCCCCAACTTCAGTGATGAGCACATCAAACCCCTTACCAGCCTCTTCTATGCGGCGCTGATACTCGTCGGTGATATGTGGGATTACTTGCACAGTCTTACCAAGAAATACTCCATCACGTTCGTCAGCAAAGACCTTCGCATACACTTGACCACTCATTACCGAGCTTTGTCGCGTCAGTTGCTGATCGAGGAACCTTTCATAATGCCCCAGATCTAGGTCAGTCTCGGCTCCATCTTGCGTCACAAAAACTTCACCGTGCTCTGCAGGATTGAGTGTCCCTGCGTCAAAATTAAAATACGGGTCCATTTTCTGAATGTTGACCCGCAGTCCCCTGGCTT
>CAYMMM010000010.1:0-25905 GCA_964391595.1 uncultured Candidatus Saccharibacteria bacterium
GCACGATGGATACCTTTCATATCATGGAGCGTGAGATAGGCTATGAGATACCGCTCAATCCCGAAGACCGCATCAGGGAGCGCGAGTTTGGAATATTTTCGCAGCTCACTTGGTACGGTATCGAAAAGCACTATCCGCAAGAGGCTGCGCGCCTTAAGCTCGAGGGCGAATACTACTATCGTCCACTCGGCGGTGAAAGCTACCCAGATATGGGGCTCCGTTTGTATAATTTCCTACACTCTCTCTATACCCACCAGATCGGAAGGCGCGTGCTCGTTGTCACTCACGCCGACGTCGTGCAAATGATACGCAAAATGCTCGAGCGAATGAGCGAAGCGCAACTACTCGAACTCAATCGCACCGACGATGTCTATAACTGCGGCGTGACGACCTATCACTATGATGCTACAATCAATTATCTGAAATTATCCAGATATAATGAGGTGTTTTATTCATGACGAAGAAAAAATTAGTATTTGATATTGAGATGGTCGGAGAAGATTTTGAGTCAATGGACGAGTTAACTCAGCATGACCTGATGAAAAGCCTGCCCGACAAAGAACTCGAACCAAACAAGTATGAGGCGGAGTTCAAGGAACTCAAGCGCAAACTTGTCTTTAGCCCACTGACCGGCAAGATCATCGCAATCGGCGTGTATGATCCGGACGATAACCGCGGCGCCGTATATTATGACGCTGGCAACACGAGTCCAGATGACAGCGAAGAGGACGGCATTAAATACCAAGCTATGTCGGAAGCAGAAATGCTGACGAAATTTTGGGCACTCGCTGAAGTCCATGATGAGTTTATCAGTTTCTTTGGTCGCCGCAGCGATGTGCCGTATATGATGATCCGTTCCGCCATTCACGGCATTCGCCCAACTCGTGACCTGACCAGCAATCGTTACAATAATACCGGCATTGCGACAGCAACACACTACGATATCTCAGAGCTACTGACTTTTAACGGGCTTGCAATGTACCGCGGCAGCCTACACCGCTGGTGCCGTGCGTTTGGAATAGACACCCCAAAGACTGACGAGATGGCGGGGGATAAAGTAGATCAAGCCTACAAAGACGGTAAGTTTCTCGAGATCGCAAAATATAATTCACTCGACCTGAAGTCTACCGCCGCCCTTTACCATCATTGGGAACGCTACTTCAAACCAACTATCTAGGAGATTAAGCAGATGCCCTTGCCACAGCTCAACCCGAAACGAAAAGTAGCATTCGTGATTGGCCTCGTACTTGAGACTCTCGCAGCCTATGGATTTATTGCTCTCAATGAAGGTGCTTTCTTCATGATTCTAGCATGGGGCGTTGCTACTATACTTACATTCTTTGCTTCACTTTGTTTCGTCATCGCTTTCTCGACAATACGCATATCAAAGATTCTGCTTGGCGCAGCCGTGACAGTAGGTATTTTGTATGGCGTATATTTTCTGCTAGGCTTCATATATTAATCGCCATGTCACAAAGGAGTCATACATGATAACTATCGGAAAACCAGCGCCAGCTTTCACTCTCGACGATCAGTCAGGAGCAACACATAGCTTGCAGGATCTCAAGGGCAAACATACCCTCATATACTTCTATCCGAAGGATGACACACCTGGATGCACTGCTCAGGCCTGCAGCCTACGTGACAACCTCGAGGATCTAAAAGAACTCGGTGTCGAAGTGTATGGCGTCTCAGGCGACTCAGTAGAAAGTCACAAGAAATTCGCCGAGAAATACAAGCTCCCATTCCCCGTGCTTGCCGATCCCGACAAAGCTATGATCGAAGCCTATGGAGCATACGGCGAGCGCTCTATGTATGGCCGCAAATTTATGGGTATTATCCGTTCGGCAGTACTCATCGGGCCGGATCTAAACGTTGAGGCGCATTGGCCTAAAATCCAACCACTCAAGACGGTCCCGACTGTGAAAGATTGGATGCAAAATCATGACGCACACCAATGACATTGAGTAAAAAAATAGCCGCAGTAGTACTGGCGACAGGCTTTAGCCTACTACTGGTTGGTCTGACTATATATCAAATCGTACAGTCAGGCTATGCATCCTATGCAGATGCGATGCACTTTTTGTATTATGCTTTCGGAATACCGATTGTTTGCATCGTGATTGTCTGTCTGGTTATGGAATTAGTAACCATAAAGATAATCAGACCACTTCGAACTACACATCGAGTCAAGCCATTAAGCGAGAAAAGTAACGTGTATTTAAATACGCTAAGACGAGGCCTCTATCTCGGATTACTGGCATCAGTAGGCATTAGCAAAATCACAGGCAACCCAGTATTTATCACTTTGATATTTGTGTTTCTGATTATGGCAATAGAATACGTAATTCTGATAGCAGCACTCAAGCTTATCGGCAAAATCTGATGAGCCATGTAGTCTCTGCTATATCCATCCTCATCTTGGCTTTTGGTGCCGGGGCCGTGCTTGGTGCACCCTGGGTACCTGCATTTCGTCAGGATATAGACGAACTCCTCGATATCGCAAAAGTAGGTAAGGGCACACACTTCATCGATCTCGGATGTGGTGATGGGAAGGTACTCTTAGCTGCTGCCCGCCGGGGAGCGCATGTAACAGGCTATGAGATTAATCCGGTGATGTGGCTGATTGCTTGGCTGCGACTACTCCCGTTCGGCAAGCGTGCGCATGTGCGACTCGGCAGCTACTGGCTTCACGATCTCGGGCAATATGATGTCATTTGGCTCTATCTCATCGACCACCACATGCCACGGATGGCACGAAAAATTCATACTGAAGCTACATCAAAAAGTTACATAATATCGTATATCTTCGCATTTGCAGACATCGAGCCGATCAGAAAAACACGAAACAGCTTCGTCTACCAGGCTAAGAGTTTCGCAACCGTCCCAGATCAGATAAAATAAACGTACAGATTACTAACGGAGGAGGTGTCGGAAATGTCTGTAAAACCACTAGAAGCAAAGCCACTCTCATATGCAAGTCTCGAAGGAATAAGCGAGAAGCAACTCGCCGAACACTACAAGCTGTATGAAGGGTATATCAAAAAATACAATGAGCTCAGCCAGAAAGCACTCACTGCCAATCCAGAAGAGAGTAATGGTACATATGCAGAGATTCGAGAAATTAACCTCGAGAAGGTATTCGCTCTAAACGCGATCAAGCTTCACGAAGCGTATTTTGAGAATATGAGTGCATCAACCCAAGAATGTACTGGCGAAATAAAGGCACAGATAGAAAAGCAATGGGGGAGCGTAGAGGCTTGGGCAACCGACTTTGCAGCGCTCGGACTCTCAGCGCGTGGCTGGGTTGTTCTCGCATATGACCGTGACAACGCGCGTCTCGAGAACTACATCTGTGACGCCCATAACCAAGGTGGCGTGTGGAATACGGAAGCAATACTCGTACTAGACGTATATGAGCACGCTTACTTCCTCGACTACGCCACGGCTCGTAAAGACTACGTAAGCGGGTTTATGAAGCTCATCGACTGGGAGGTCGTAAACCAACGCCTAGCAAAAGTAACTACACAATAATCTGTAACACGAAGGAGAAATGTATGATTCGACTCAACCAAGAAGCACCGGATTTTAGCGCAAACGCCTACCAAAAAGGCTTAGCAGACCACTACAAACAAACCAGTCTTTCTGAGTATAAGGATAAATGGCTCGTACTGTTCTTTTATCCGCGGGACTTCACCTTTGTGTGCCCGACAGAGATCGAAGGTTTTCAGAAACACTATGACGAATTCAAAGAAGTAAACTGCGAGATCCTAGCAGCGTCTACCGACACTATTCAGAGCCACAGAGCTTGGTTTGAGCGCGACCTGAAAGATGTGGCATTCCCAATCCTTGAAGACCCCGCACACCGTATTTCTCGCGCCTACGAGGTACTCGATGAAGAAAACGGTCAGGCAGAACGCGGCACATTTATCATCGATCCAGAAGGCAAGATTCGATATTTCGTCGTCTCAGACGGCAATGTCGGCCGCTCTGTTACCGAAACACTGCGCGTCGTGAAGGCACTCCAGACCGGCGGACTCTGCCCGATCGACTGGCAGCCTGGCGATAAGCAAGTTGAGAAAAAATAGAGTACAATAAGCGTAAGCACTTACGCTAACTGTTACTACCAAGTCATCATGCCGCCAACCACACCACAGTCTTCAAACACTCCAGGGAAACCCATCCCACCAGCGAACCAGTCGGCTGGATTGCCGACTGGTTTTGGCGCGAATATCGGCCAGCTTCAGAACCAACAACAACTCCAGAAGCAAGCTACCAAGAATGCAAACAGCAAGCTGCTGCTTATCGGACTCATTGTGGCAATGCTCGCCCTGATTGGGGTCGGGGTATACGCCGCATCTACTGCGAGTCAGCTGAGCAAAGCCAGGACTGCAAACTCCCTACAGTACCAATCAGGCTATGATGCGGGAGCAAGTGAGCAAAAGAAGAAAGACGAAGATGCCGCTACGCAAGCCAGCCTAGGAGACACGAAGACATACACAGCCTCCAAGGAGCTCGGGGAGTTTAGCTTCACGGTACCTAAAAACTTTTCGATCTCAACCGCTCCAGGTACTTCAAGAGATAAGATCACCATCCTGGCTAACCCCGATCAAGTCGACACACGCTCAGATTATCTTGCACTCCGAGTCACTTACCGACAAGAGACCTTTGACAAGGTACGTGAGTCATATGATGGTTTCGCCAAATCCAAGCGTAACAATTTTAAGGCAGGCGAAGACATTCAGGTGGACGGTCGTAAGGCAGTCCGTTACACCGGACAAATCGATAGACGAGATAAAATCGGTACCATCGTACTTGTTGAGGTTCGGGACTCCACTATCGTTTTTCAGACCGACAATAACGATAATGCGACACTCCTCAGTGCTTTTAGTGCAGCTGTACAGTCAGCTCGTATTCCATAAGGACTACGTCATGAAGCTTATGCTTGCGTGACAATCAAAGCCGAGCTAGCGTGGAACTATGGCATCGCACGAAGATACAGCCGCCCTCCAAGCTATCATCATGCGATATGCCGAATCGCTTCTCTATAGCAAGCTCACGGCACTCCAAACCGAAATCGAGTCGCTCGCCGAAGCTCAGGGTCCACAGCCATTACTCACATCAGCAGAGCCCTTCGTCGGATACGCCACCATTTTTACTGAATTATCACGACTAGCCCTTAATGAACATGCCGTAGATTTCCGTGAGCGACATCATTGTAGTCGAACCATATCATATTTCAGGAGCCAGAATGTACACATCGAACGCACCAGGCGCGCACCTTCAGTCATGGGCGATGAGGTCAAGCAACTTACCTGCATTAAGCGATTCTGTAAGGCATTGCCAAAACCACGTGTGGCACACTTCCGCACTCGATCCAATCGCTTTGTGATGACGCTGGAGTTTGAACGCCACATCCCACTAGATATTGCACACATTACACGCACACAGTACCCACAGCGCCTGCTCATGCAGCACTTATCAGAAGAAAGATTACGAGCATACGTACTACTTCTAAGCTGTCAAGAAATAGGGGTACACGTGCGGTCGAAGCGCGCAAACACCAACCGACTGTCGTTTTCGTGGAATCAGGCCCAACAACTACAGATACCACTCGACCAACAAAAATAGACGTTCGCGAACTGCTACAATAGAGTCATGCAGAAAATTTTGCTGGTTGATAATGATGTAAGCTTTCGGACCGTGTATGCAAACGCACTCCGTAACGAGGGCTTTGATGTCACGCCCGTAAAAGATGCTCAATCCGCACTACGACAACTATCTCAAAGTGAGTTTCAGGGAGTTATCAGTGAAATCCTCCTCCCTGGAAGAAATGGCCTTGGTCTCATACAGGACATCCGACTTATGCCACGCTATCTTACGTTACCAATTTTTTTGCTGACGACTCTCGAGGCAGCAGATGTCGGAATACCCGCCAGCCTCTCACAGTCTCTGGGCGTCAAAGCCTATCTCGTCAAACAACATACGCGACCAGCCCAACTAACCAGTGCTTTGCGCACACTTCTCCCAGCCGCATGAAGCAGTACCGCAACACGCGAGGCTTTGTATTGAGTCGGCAAAATCTTGGTGAATATGATCGTATAGTCAGGTTGTTCACCAAAGAATACGGGCGAGTAGACGCAGTAGCAAAAGGCATACGCAAGCCAACCAGCAAGCTCGCAAGTCGGATTGAGCCATTTCATGAAGTGCACTGGAGACTCGTCGACGGCCGCAGCTTGCCAACCATAATTGGTGCAGAAATCGTCCAACTTGCACCCGATCAATATGACCTCTCAAGCCTCTGGCGCGCTCATGCCATCCTCGAACTTACCGAACGTAGCTTTTCACAAGATGAGACAAGCGAGCAATGGTACGACTTCTTGCAAGAAGCACTGCCGACATCCCTAGGAGATCGCGGTGAAATCGCTTGGTTCGCAGCCCTCAGTCTCAGCCTCGACGAACTCGGACTCAGCCCAGAATTGCCTCAAACAGAAACAACTCACACATTTCACATATCTCAAGGAAAGTTTGATGTGACCCATGGCACGCACAACATCAATCCACGCATGTTGAAATTGTGGCGGCTCACCAAGCGAGCCAGCCTCAAGCAAATATTACAGCTCAAAGATATTGAGTCAGATGCCCGTGAGCTTGCGGAAATCTTGGAGCAATTTTGGCATTACCACACCGGCTTCATACTCAAGAGCCGCCAACTGGCATGATTTTTTTGTAATAGTAGCAAAAAATGGTAAAATTACAGATATGACTAACAAAAAATCACCCCATTCAGACAACGCCAAACGACTCAGCATGGAAGAACTCACGAGCTTTGCAAAGCGCCGAGGGTTCGTCTTCCAAGCAAGTGAAATATATGGTGGAGTAGGGGGTTTTTGGGATCTCGGGCCATACGGCGTCGAGCTCGCAAACAACATCAAGCAATCGTGGTGGCGAGAGTTTGTGAACCGCAACTTCAACGTTGTCGGCCTGGACTCAACAATCATTCAACACCCTAAGCTTTGGGAGGCTAGTGGGCACGTCGATACTTTTGTCGACCCGATGATTGACTGCAAAGAGTGCAAGCATCGCTTTCGAGCTGATCATGTAGCCGGCGAAGACACCAACGATCTGAATAAACTCAGTGAGGCTTTGGCAGATAAGTCTTGCCCGCATTGCGGTAAGAAGGGCGCATTTACTGAGCCTCGACAGTTTAATATGATGTTCAAAACGCACGTTGGCCCGGTCGAAGACACGGGCTCTACATCGTATCTACGCCCAGAAACAGCCGGTGGTATTTTCGCGCAATATGACAATGTACGAGAAACCACCCGAGCAAAATTGCCATTCGGTATCGCCCAGATCGGTAAGGCCTTTCGCAACGAAATAACGCCAGGCGACTTCATCTTTAGATTGCGCGAGCTTACACAAATGGAGCTCGAGGTATTTGTGAAGCCAGATGAAGCACCTCGATGGTATGAGTTCTGGAAACAATACTGCATGGATTGGGTTCAATCGATCGGACTTAAGGCGGATCACTTGCGTTTCCATGACCACGCGGATGACGAACGGGCACATTATGCCGCAGCTAGCGTCGATATCCAGTTTGAATATCCGTTCGGGTTTAAAGAGCTCTATGGCATCGCAAACCGCACAGATTATGACCTTGCGGCCCACACGAAAGTAAGCGGTAAAGACCTCAGCTTCTTTGACGAAGAAACAAAGCAGCGCTACATCCCATATGTGATTGAGCCATCGGTTGGTGTTGAGCGACTGCTTATGGCCGTAATGCTCGATGCCTACGATGAGGAATCAGTAGAGGGCGATACACGGGTCGTGCTTAGATTCAAACCAGAAATCGCACCAATCAAGGTAGCCGTATTGCCGCTCTCCAAGAAACCCGAGCTATCAGAGCTCTCACGAGACGTGTTTAAAGAAATCGCAGGGGATTGGCGTGTCGAATATGATGAGACGCAATCTATTGGTCGTCGTTACAGACGACAAGACGAGATCGGAACACCGTTCTGTGTCACTGTGGACTTCGACTCACTCGAAGACAAAGCTGTAACGGTCCGCGATAGAGACACGATGCAGCAAGAACGCATCCAAATCACCGAACTCAAGAATTACCTAGACCAAAAACTAGCGCTCTCGTAAACTGATTACGCCAACTACTGACCATAGCGTGCGCGCAAAGCGTTTAGGATAACAACAACATCCAGTGCTTCCTGCAAGAGAGCGCCCGTGATAGGAGGAATGCCAAACGTAGCAGCATACATCATCAGAAGCGTACTGAGTCCAATACCGACACCGATGCTTTGATACGCAACAGACAAAGCATGTTTACTCATACTCACCGCATCCGCAACTCGAGCTAAGTTGTCCTCAAGGATAACCACTTGAGCCGATTCGCTAGCTGCTGTTGATCCTTTTGCTCCCAGCGCAATTCCGACGTTCACAGCAGCTAACGTTGGAGCGTCATTAACCCCATCTCCAACCATTGCGAGAGGTCTTTCGCTACTTGGTAGTCCATTGAGTACTGCAAGCTTATCTTGTGGAAGACATTGAGCATACACCTCATATATACCAACAGTGTTGGCTACAAAATTTGCTACCTCTGGCTTGTCTCCGGTGAGCATCAAGATACGTGGCATACCGAGATTACGCAGCGCCTGAATTGTCTGCGTTGACTCATCACGTACTTCGTCTATGAAGCTCATATACCCAACAAATGTGCTGTTCACCGAAATAAGCAGATCCGTCTTACGGACCGACTCGATTCGCTCGAGGCCCTTTACCTTTAGCTCCTCGAGTAGGGAATAGTTTCCAACTACAACTTTTGACGCTCCTACAAGCCCTTTGATGCCTCGTCCCGTAATCTCAGAAACATGATGCGCGGGCTTGAGAGGGATTTTCTTGCGTCTCGCTAGAGCCACAACAGCTTGCGCGAAGACATGCGCCGATTCTGCTTCAAGAGAGGCGGCGTATTGTATAAGTTTCTGCATCGATACACCAGTTGCCACCACTCTCCCAAGCTGTGGATGACCATGGGTTAGGGTGCCTGTTTTGTCGAAGGCAATCGTCCGCGCCCTTGCGAGCTGCTCGAGCGCTGAACCATCTTTCATAATGATACCTTGTGACGCTGCTCGATTCATGCCTGCAACTATCGCAACTGGTGTTGCTATCAAGAGAGGACACGGCGTAGCCACCACCAAGACCTCTAGAGCCCGAACAGGGTCACCACTCACATACCAGCCGATGCCCGCTAAGGACAGTGCGAGGAGCGTAAACGGAAGACTGAAGGTATCGGCTAAGCGAACGAGGGGAGAGCGTGATGCAGTAGCCTCACGGACGAGCTTGATGATCTGCGCGTACTGACTATGCTGCACGGTTGCTTCTGCTCGAATCTCGAGGACCGTACTGCCGTTCACGGCGCCAGACAGCACCCGAGAACCGCGCGACACAGCCACCGGCATACTTTCACCGGTAATCGTAGATTCATCGAGATCACTTGAACCCTTCAAGACAACGCCATCAACCGGCACAACTTCACCTGGCTTCACGAGTACTATGTCGCCAATAGCGAGCAGCTCTGCTCGCAGATCCTCGTATTCATTGCCTCGCTTAATATGAATAATGTGTGGCGCGTGCTTGAGAAGTGCTTTGAGCTGTTGCTGTGCTCGTGACTGCGCAAATAGCTCCAGTGCTTCACCGCCCGTAAGCATCACCAGCACTACATACGCCGCCCAAAACTCCTGCAAGTATAAAGCCGATACAACCGCCAGGAGGGCGATCAGGTCGACGCCAAATCGACGCTCGCGAATAGTCGCAAGTATTTCTTTAAGCAATGGGACTATGCCGATCAGGCAGCACAACAACAATAAAACCGCTGCGTACAACGGAACATTTACGAATTCACAGAGAGCAGCAATGATTCCTGTAGCCGCAATGATGCCGAGACGCACCAGCTGCCTACGGTATTCTTTCATATATATATGATACCGTCTATCACGCTATAAACATAACCTTTTCAGGTTTATCCACAAGATTTTTCAGCAAATTGACGACTTTTTGTGTGCAATATGTTGACGGTGGGTAGAAGTGGGTATTATACTGTTGTTAGTGGGTAATTGTGGGTGAGCAACCACTTCAAATCAGCAGTAAGGAGTATAGCTCAACCCATGGACTACTTTGAAAGAAAATTAGACGACAAGAACCGACTGACGATTCCAAAGGAATTGCAGGCGGAATTTGGCGCTGAAGTAGTCATAACCAGAGGCTTTAAGCAGTACCTTCACCTCTATCCAAAAACAATATGGGACGCCGAGATGGAGTCAGCACTTACTGACAACATCCTCGACGAACAGATTGCCGATCTGAACGTACAGTTCCGCACCGGCAAAATCACCGCAACCCTGGACAAAAAACAGGGTAGAGTGACTCTCGAGCCCCATCATCTGGCCTATGCCGGTATTCAGAAGGATATCGTCGCAGTCCGTGCCGGAAAATACTTCCGCATTTCTGCGAAATAATATGCCTAGATGAGGGGACTAGAGACTTCGTATAAGAAGATCCCAGTCATGCAACTTCAAAATCAAATACAAAAACAAAGTTAGCTATTTGGCAGTCAGTGGCGCCTTCGGGACCGCGGCGTATCCAAATCGCGGTCAGCACATTGTATCTCTTTACAAACTCCACCTCACAAACTTTCAACTCTCTTTTCAGAAACTTTTTAGGTATCTGAACTAGAAACAAGGAATCATTTTTGCTAACAAAAATGAGACCTTGCCACACAACGTTCTCACACTAGAGAACAAACCCACCTCACAAACTGTTCTTTTATACAAGAACCAAAAACAAAAATACAAAACAAAGATAGACAACTGGCTGCTAAATAGGTAACCTTGACAAGATATGAAAAAACAACACATTCCGGTATTGCTCGAAGAAGTTGTGCGTGTCGCAAAGCCACAAACAGGCGAGATCTATATTGATCTGACTGCTGGGTTTGGTGGTCATGCTGCAGCTATACTTGAGAGCATCAGAGATAGTGGTGAAGCTTGGCTTATCGATCAGGACAATGACGCTGTCGAGGCACTTACCGAGTGCTTCCAGCAGCAAGGAAATGTCCGCATTGTTCATGAAAACTTCGCGCGACTTGATTGGGGCACGCTGCCACCAGCGGATATCATTCTGCTTGATGCGGGCGTTAGTTCGAAGCAGCTTGATGATCCGACACGGGGGTTTTCGTTTAAGCACGATGGACCGCTGGATATGCGCATGGATACTACAGCGAGGGTGAGTGCATATCAGCTCGTCAATGAGCTGCCTGAGTCGGAACTAGCCGACATCATCTACCAATACGGCGAGGAACGACAAAGTCGACGCATAGCGAAGGCAATTGTCAGCGTTCGATCAGAGAAAAAGATAAGCACAACCGCTAATCTTGTGGATATCATTCACCACTCGATAGGGAACGGTGGTAAGATTGATTCAGCTACCAAGACATTTCAGGCACTACGCATCGCCGTAAATGACGAATTGCACGCCCTGGAGAGAGTCATACCAAAGGCAGCTTCGAACCTCAAACCAGGTGGACGGCTAATCATCATCAGCTTTCATTCGCTCGAAGACCGGATTGTAAAAGAAGCCTTTCGCGCGCTGACAACCTCAGATATCGATCCGATTACTGGTCAGCCCACGAACACACCGTTGTTTACCCTGGTTACCAAGAAGCCCATGACGGCTTCGCCTGAAGAAATTGACATCAACCCACGTGCCCGGAGCGCAAAACTCCGCGCCGTCGAAAAGCAAAAATTAACACAATAAAAAATACAAAAAAGGAGACATACTATGTCAGTACGAGTACGCAATCTTAACCCACGAACAATCAAACTGTCAGTTCGAGTCGTTAAATAGTTTTTACAGCTTGTCAGCGCTATAAACTGACCAAAAACAAACACAAACACATCAAATATCAAAATGGAGCACCGCCCTATGCAAACAACTCAATATCGCATGATGCGAAATCAAAATCTTACTCGGGTGCAAGCAGCCGTACAGGCTGGGCCGATTACAGTAAGCTTCATGTTAATTACACTTATTGCGCTCCTTTCGCTTCTATATCTCAATCAGGTCACTAAAGCCACGAGCCTCAATTACCGCGTTGCTAGCCTAGAAAGCAAGCGCAACGAGCTCATCGCTCAGAAGGAACAGCTTCGGATTGACGCCGCTCGCCTCCAGTCGATTGCTGCTGCCAAATCCAGTCAGGTTGCACAAGCCTACACACCAGTTCAAAATGTGAATTACGCAACGCGCTAATTCACGAGCGGCTGCGATACACCCATATGGCAACTCGCACACAATCCTCCCGACATGTTTTTGGTCAAAGCCAGGTACGCACGTATGTCCTGGCTGCTGTGTTGTGCTTGCCAGTATTTGTTATTATTTTTCGTCTCATACAGGTCCAAGGACTACACGCCAAAGACTATCAAGCTCGTGCCTATGCCCAGCAATCGCGCAAATTTGAGATCCCAGCCACCAGAGGCGAGATATACATCAAAGATAACGGTGGCTTGTATCCTTTAGCGCTCAATGATCGGCAAAAATTTCTCTATACCGATCCGAAACTCATTACCAATCCAGCAGATACTGCAGCTCAACTTGGGCCAGTAATCGGCATGGACGTCGCTCGCCTCAAGGAACTGCTCACTTATAAAGAATCGCGCTACATCGAACTTAAGCAGCGCATTGGCAAAGCTGAAGCTGACAAGATCCTACAACTCAAGCTTACGGGAGTGATACTCAAAGACAGAGACTACCGCCATTACACTGAAGGGCCACTCTTTAGTCACGTGCTCGGCTATGTAAACGCTGACGACAAAGGACAATATGGCGTCGAGGAATATCTCGATCAGCAGCTGGCAGGTAAAAGCGGTCAACTTCGCGCAATCACTGATAACCAAGGGGTGCCGATAGCCACACAGGACAACATCCAGACGGAAGCACAAAACGGTAAGGGCGTTGTTTTGACTTTAGACCGCTATGTGCAGACTATTGCTGAAACAGCGCTCAAACGTGCTATAGATGCCAACCGTGCACCATCTGGTAGTGTGATCGTCATGGAGCCAAATAGCGGTGCGATTAAAGCACTCGTGAACTACCCAGATTATGACCCTAATGCATATACGAAGGTGACAGACTATAGCCAATTCATCAATAGTGCTATTTCAAATCAATTTGAGCCAGGATCGGGTTTCAAAACAATCACGATGTCCATAGGTCTCGATGCAAATAAAATATCACCATCTACGAGCTTTAACGACACGGGTAGCACTACAATAGGGGAATACACAATTTACAACGCCGAAAAGAAAAGCTTCGGTACTGTCGACATGGGGCTCGTTATAAAAAATTCTATCAACACTGGCATGGTCTTTATCTTGCGGATGATGGGTGGGGACTCAAACAGAATCACGAAGGCAGGAAAGGAACTCTTCTATCAAGGCGTTCAAAAATTTGGATTTGGCAAACGCACCGGCGTCGAGCTTGCCGGAGAAGCCAGTGGCAAGGTGAAGGATACGAAGGCGGCTGATATAGACTATGCAAACATGACCTTTGGCCAGGGAATTGGCACAACAAGCATGCAAATGATATCGGCCGTTGCAGCAATTGCGAATGGAGGCACACTCGTCACGCCCTATGTTGTGGAGAAGAACATCTCGCCAGAAGGTACGCTCGAGCCAGTAGAGCATAAGCCGCGCGTCGAAAAAGTGATCAGTAAGCAAACGGCAGATGACGTGGCGCAGATGATGATCAAGGTTGTGGAGGGCGGATCAGGCTATCTCACACGCATGCCTGGCTATAAGATTGCTGGCAAGACTGGAACTGCGCAAGTTCCACGAGCCGACGGCAAAGGCTATGAGGATAACAAGAACATTGGCAGTTTCGTAGGGTTTGCACCGGTAGGAGATCCAAAATTCATCATTCTCGTACGCATCGACTACCCACAAACTAATACATTTGCTGAGCGAAGCGCGGTACCGGCTTTTGCTGAAATCGCCAAGGAGCTCTTCAAGTATTACAACGTGCCGCCAAGCTAGCCAAGCTGTGATTTCGTAGCAAATCACATGCCTCCAAGTGGTATAATAGGACACAACATGCAAACAACACTCAACTTCGATCAGTTCATAACCTCACTCATACCAGTATTGCTCTATGCTTTTGCAGGCTTCGCGGTCTCGATGGCAATCACACCGATATACACCCATTTTGCATTTAAATACAAAGCATGGAAAATAGCACGCACTCACGCTGTGACTGGTGAAGCAGCACCAATTTTTACCAAGCTTCACGCTGCTAAGCACAAGCGTAACATCCCCACAATGGCCGGTATAGTTATGATCGTGACGGTCGCTTTACTTGCAACACCAGCTCGATGGCTGATCGACCCGAACCTCTTCCGTCAGCAAATGCTCCTCCCACTCTTTAGCTTCGTAGCTGCAGGCTTGGTTGGTCTGTTCGATGACTTTCTAAACATCCGTGGTAAGGGTGGGGGAATAGCGGGACTTCGTTCGCCAATCAAATTTGCTCTCATTTTGGGTGTAGCCTTGATCGGAGCATTGTATTTCTTCTTCAAGCTCGACTACAGCCTCATCCACATCCCGAAGGTAGGGGACTTTGATATCGGCTTATGGTATATACCGCTCTTTGTGCTTGTCATCGTATCAACCGCAAACGCCGTAAACATTACCGATGGGCTTGATGGGTTATCAGGAGGTCTGACCTCAATCGCATTTGGGGCATTTGGAGTGATTGCATTTTTCTCAAATCTGCCTTGGCTGGCAGCCTTCTGCGCACTCATAGTCGGCGTCATGTTGACCTATACGTGGTTCAATATCTTCCCATGTCGCTTCTTAATGGGGGATAGCGGCTCGTTCGCTCTTGGCACCACCTTGGGTGTAGTAGCAATGCTCACCAATAGTGTTTTTGTGCTCCCGATTATCGGATTTGTGTTCGTAGTCGAGGCAGGCTCTAGTGTGGTACAGATTTTCTCCAAGCGAGTGTTCAAACGCAAGATCTTTCTGTCAGCTCCAATCCACCACCACTTCGAGGCAATAGGCTGGCCAGAGACAAAAGTAACGATGCGCTTCTGGGTAATCGGTGCCGTAGCGGCGACTATTGGGCTTGTTCTAGGCCTCATTGCTCGAGGTTAAACAATGCTCTCGGACTTTCGACTACGCCAGTCTCAAAGGCCAGACTATTTTCTAGGCCTCATTGTAGTACTCCTTGTTGCGGTCGGAATGATTGTCATTTTTTCTACAGGCGCTATTGTAAACTTCAATATATCTGGCGGAGCAAGTGACCGAAACAGTTTTTTTACTAGTCAGCTTATAAGCTTTAGTATTGGCGTGCTTGGCTGGCTTGCCGCGTCGCGCATCAACTATACAGCTTGGCGCAAACTCGCTCCTTGGATGCTCCTTGTCTCCGGGCTACTCATGCTCCTAGTATTCGTACCAGGTATATCAGGTACCTCTCGCGGCGCAAGTCGCTGGATTCGCCTGGGACCAGCTAGTTTTCAACCTGCAGAATTCCTTAAGCTCTCTCTCATCCTGTATCTCGCTACATGGGCAGATACACATCGAGAACAGCTCCGCAAACTCAAGGAAGGCCTCCTACCCATCGTTGGCATATTTGCAGCCGTCCTTATCTTGACCGTCGTTATGCAGCGAGACATGGGTACGGGCATAGTTCTCATTACAGCTGGGCTGGCGGTATATTTTATGTCTGAAGTTCCTATATGGATCTTCAGTACACTCATAGGGGGTGTCTTAGCAAGCGCTGTGCTGATGATCGTAATTTTCCCATACCGCCTTGCTCGCATCGCAACCTTCTTCAATCATCGAGATGAGCTCACCGGAGCTGACTATCATATTAATCAAGCTCTCATCACGCTTGGAAGCGGGGGGATACTCGGCAGGGGGCTCGGCAACAGTCTCCAGTCATACGGATACCTCCCAGAATCAACCAACGACTCGATATTCGCAATCATTGGAGAACAATTTGGGCTATGGGGTACCCTCTCTGTCGTAGCACTTTTCACCCTGCTCCTTTGGCGATGTACACGTATCATTCGCCATGCACCAGACCGTTTTTCACGCATGGTGGCAGCAGGCATAACTGCTTGGCTCATCGCACAGGCCTTCGTCAATATCACGGCCATGCTCAATATCATCCCCCTGACAGGTATCCCACTCCCGTTTATTAGTTATGGCGGTACTAGTTTGCTGGCAAGCATGATCGCGGTCGGAATCATGCAGAATATCTCACGACACACCGAAAGGGAGGTTGCCCATGCGCATCGTACTCTCAGGCGGCGGAACCGGTGGACACGCAACACCACTCCGAGCCTTGAGCGCAGCACTGAAGCGTAGCTACGCCAAAGATGCTCGCAAGCATAACCAGCCACTAGAGCTTCACTATATTGGTTCTGGCAACCAGCTGGAGCGCGATATTGCCCGTCAAACGAGCATGACTTATCATGCCGTGTCTAGTGGTAAGTTCCGCCGCTATAGGCGTGGCATCGGCGAGATGACTGATATGGGTACGATTAGTAAAAATATTGCCGACGGTACACGGTTCATACTTGGAATACGCCAAGCACGAAAGCTTCTCAAGCGCCTGCGACCAGATATCGTTTTTGTCAATGGTGGCTACGTCGGCTTACCTGTCGGTCTAGCTGCTCGTTCGCTCAAGATCCCTCTGGTTATACACGAGTCAGACACGATCATGGGACTTACCAATCGCATTCTTGCGAGGCATGCCGAAGTGGTCGCGAGCGGTTTTCCTGTCGATGTCTATCCTCAGAAGCTTCAGAGGAAGATCACCTGGACAGGGAATATGGTCGATCAAGCGTTTATTCGCCTACGCCCAATGAAAAATACCGCACAAAAACAAATCCCACTCATCCTGGTGCTAGGTGGTTCATCAGGAGCTCGTCGCATAAATGAGATAGTTTGGGGCGCCCTAGATGGGCTTACAGCCCTAGGGACCGTGATGCATCAAACAGGCACACATAGTATAGATGAGGCGTCGAGTATTCATGCACAGCTTAGCGAAGAGAGACAAAAGCGGTACAAAGCAGTAGCATTCATACAAGAAGACCTCCCCAATCTCATGCAGCATGCTTCGGTTGTCATCTCGCGAGCAGGAGCGAACAGCCTATTCGAACTAGCTACCCTTGCAAGACCAACTATCATTATCCCACTAGCTAACTCTGCGAATAATCATCAAGCACATAACGGGCGATATTTGGCAGAACATCACGCAGCGCATGTCATATCCGAATCAGAACTGACGTCCTCAACGCTTACAGAAGCCACACAGCATCTGCTCAAGCATCCAGCAATACGGTCTGAACTCGGCCGAAATCTCCATGCTCTAGCCACCCCGAATGCTTCTGACGATCTCGCTCAACTAATTCTGAAAGCAGGGAAGCGTGGATAATAATAAACGAACAAGGCAAAGAGAAGGAGCTTCTTCGCAAACCCCTCGCAGGGTACGGCGTGAGCAGTCAAACAATCTGCAGAATGCCCTGGGACAGCAAACACCACGACGACCGATTTTTCAAGCAGACCAGGCAGCACCGCCAAAGAAGCCATTCGCTTGGCGTGTCTGGGCGCGTCGAGTCGTGATACTTGCGCTTATCGGCTTCTTCTTTTGGCTCATTGTACTTTCACACACCTTTGATGTCCGAGGATTTGAAGTGCGTAACAGCACCTCAGTATCTGAAGCGGATATACAAAAAGTCTACTCAGCGTACCTCAAGCAGCACCCATACGAACGAAACTTTTTTTTCTTCAATGACCGCCAGTTCGCGCAAGCCATTACTGCAACCTATCCCACCGTTTCACGAGCGAATATAAACCGAACACTTTTCTTCAGAGTAGTGGTTTCGGTTAGCGAAGCAAATGCTGCGCTTATCTGGCAGGTAGGGAATAGTAACTGGGTGCTGGGAGATGATGGGCGAGTATTAGCGCTTTCTAGTGGCGCAGAGAAGCGATTGGGGGTAGTCAGAGACACCGCACAACTCCAGGTTCGGGCAGGGGATAAGGTGGCTGATCGCACCTTTGTACGTTTCGTACGAGATATCTACTCGCTAGCACCACAAAACAACATTACGATAGAGAGCGTCGAAGTAAGTAATGCCACAAGTGAGGTAGTGCTACGCCTTCCGAACAACATCATCGTGCGGTGTGATACCACCAGGGGAGCGAGCGAACAAATAGAAGCCGTGAAAAAAACATTTGAAACAGCAGAGAAGACGCGTATCCCTATAACCCAATACATAGATGCTCGCATTCCAGGAAAAACCTACTACAAGTAAATACCTGTGAAACGCAAACGTTTCACGCTGCTATACGGGGGATTGTCTGATCGCGATCCTGACTAGAAAAAACAGCATAGTCTAAACGAGAGAGGAGAGGGACTGCACAATACAATGCACAATACGTGAACGCATTATTAAAACGCATATTTCACACAAAGTCAAAATATTTCACACGGCAGAATACATATCATTTACAAGCCTTGCGCTACACTTCACACGCCAGGGTGCATACTGTGTGACTCAGCCGTAAAATATGTCCTGCCTCTTGGCGTAAAGCCACATGACAGCTGCATGCAAAGGCTGAAGCGTACAATCATGCCATCAACAAGAGCCTCAGGTTTATGTCGCAAAATATACATTGTGCGACATATGTTTATTTTATCGAAGATGACTAACTATACGTCTATCAATGCTTCTAATACGTTCGATAGGCCGTACTATCGCCGTGGGCCGCGATTACGCTTGCGGTTACGTCCAGTATTGCCGCCCTTACGTTCGTCGTTGCGATTTGCGCCCGCATGGCCGCTTGATTGCTTCTGATGCGTTGCCTTGATGAGCTCCGAGTAGTTACGTGGCTGAGCGTTCGCAACTTCTAGAGATGGGCGAGTAGGTACATCCTTGCTTGGAGTGTGTGCTTGCGATACGCCTTGCAAATGAGATTGGGTTTCAGCAGAAGCACCTTTATCGTCGTTGCCAAAACCACTCCACTGGGCGATCTCAACCTCCACCGCCTCTCGTGGCTTATTGTATTGTTGTCGTGAATACTCAGATATTTCACGCGTGAAATCTCGAGTCGGCTCAGGCAAACGGAGAGTCTTCGCTGAGAACGGCACACTCGTGTCCCCGTCTATCGACATGGTAACATAGATATTTTGTATCGAGAGATTCTGAAGATCGTTCGCCTCGAAGCTCGGCTCGAAGTAGCGTGCAAGCGCAGCCGCATCATCCGCCCCTACCCTAAAGGTCACCATGCTCCCAACATTACCGAAGACGGCATCACGCACCTCTGGCATCATCTGAGCAACATACTGGTTAGCGACAGTCAGGTAGAGACCATATTTACGTGCCTCCGAGAGAATCACCGCAAATGACTCCGTTGCGAAGTTCTGGAACTCGTCCACATAGAGGTAGAATGGACGACGCTCATTGAGCGAGATGTCTGCACGACTCATCGCGGCCAGCTGAATCTTGGTGATCAGGAGCGCCCCGAGAGTACTAGCATTGTCCTCCCCTAGCCGACCGCGTGAGAGGTCACAAATCAAGATCTTCCCTTCATCCATTATCTTGCGGATATCAAAGCTCGATTTCGTCTGACCGATGATGTTACGTACCAGAGGGTTAGCGGTAAACGCCCCCACTTTGTTGAGGATAGGTGCTACAGCCTCGGTGGCAAACTTGTCATTCCATGAAGCAAACTCATTTACCCAGAAAGATTTCACGGTTACATCAGTAATCTGAGATACCACTTCATTACGATATTTCTTATCAGTAAGCATACGGGTAATACCGAGAAGATTTGGCTTATCCGTCTCGAGAAGCGCGAGAAGGGTGAAGCGAAGAATGTGCTCCATACGAGGACCCCACGAATCCCCGAACATCTTCTTGAGCACACCAATGATTTCGGAAGTAATCGACCCACGCATGTTTGGGTCGTCATTCTCCATCGGGTTGAAAGCTATCGGGTTCTCTAAGTCATGCGGGTTGAAGTACACGACATCCTTGATGCGATGCTCAGGAATATATTTCACCGCATCGCGAGCGAAGTCACCGTGTGGGTCGACAATGGCAAAACCTTGATTGTGATAGATGTCACTCAGTGTAAGGAGCAGAAGCAAGAAAGACTTACCAACACCAGATTTCCCGATAATATACAGATGACGCACGCGATCCTTGCGCTTTAGACCGAACTTAATATTCCCTTGACGAAAAGTAGTCGTACCAATGAGGCTCAACTCTTCTTGCGGTGTATTTGCGAGCGTCGGGACATTTGTCGGTGGCTCACCGACCTTGGTTGTCGTCCAAGCAATACTTGGCGTCTCCACGCTCGTATGAGGTAAGTGGTACAAGCTGGCGAGCTCCTCGACGTTTAGGATCATATTCGTCTGATCCAGATAGCGGGCGCGGTAGTCTTGCAAGGCGTCGACAGTGGTATCATATCCGCCATGAGCTAACCCATTCAAATTGATCGTATTATACTGCTTGAATCCACCATAGAGTGCTTGGAGTCGCTGTTTCGCCACGTCAGCACTATCGCCGATGTACGCGACACGTATCTTGACTTCGTAGCCAATCTTTTCAGCTTTTGTTTCGATAGCAGCGTTGATGGTCGTCTGGCCAGGAGAAAGTTCTTTCTTCTCTTCTTTTTTTGGTGCTCGCTCACTCCACTCTGGCGGCATTACCAGGGCGCGCATGAAGTTAATCGCCAGCTCAAATGGTAAGAACATAAACCGTCGCTCCCAATCCTGGAACCAGCTTGTCTGCTTACCGTCTTTTGTCTCCTTGATGTATTGAAGACTCTTGGCATGCCATGAATCATCGACCGGACGAATCAAGAATTGTACCCAGAGCTGTTCATTGCTCTCAAGCGTCGACAAGACCGTTGTAATACCAGCTAATGGATCGACTTCAAATGTCTGAAACGTCCGCAATGGAAAAATAAAGTCTTTGGTGGTCTTCACCTCAGATATGACCGACAAACGATCGTCGAGATCTTGCGTCGTGTAGTCCTCAATGTCCTTGAGGATCTGTACGGTCGGATACTGCGCATAGATCTGACTCTCAACATAGTCGCTGAGGTGTTTCGGCACCCATACGTAGAAGTTTATGACATTCTTGACCGACACTATTTCAAAGCTGAGATGCTCTTGGATTGACCCCTCTGCATCAATCTCCGACTTCGGACGCAAAATACCGTGAAGTGAAGCAAACAACTGCTCGGCTGATAGTTCTTTCTTATCATTGTTTTTCGGTACGACTATCTGCAGGAGTGTGTGCTCTACATTAGATACATATTCTGTGCGACGACGATTTTGCCAGATCTGCCATATCAGATAGCCAGCAATAAGAGTCCAGCCCCAGTATTGAAAAAGCGCAATACCGATGATAGAAAAAATAGCGCCAAAGATGTTAATGAGTAAATCCATTATGCTTATTGTACCCTACTTCGAGTGAATCTCGAGTAGATTTCAATGATCCTGTTTATGCTTCTGTCAGACGCTTTTGTTTACGCCTGAGCCGCCGGTCGTCCCCGACGCTTGCGTGGCTCGGGTGTGTAATCACTCTTCAGCGCATACATACCCTTGGCAACACGTTCAAACTGTGGCTTTTCCTGTAGGTTTAGTGCAATAGTTGCAACCTTAACCTGTCGTCGAGCCAGAACGCGCTTAATAATCTCTTCTCGACTGAGCGGCGACTCTTCTTGGAGTATCTGCACGATAATGTCGGCTACGGTACCTGCCTGGTATCCCCACTCAGCAAGTGCATATATACCTCGACCGATTAGTACAAAGCGACCGTCTTTGATGAGCTCGTTGTGCACGGCCTGAGTAGTAACGGACTTCGGATTGGCCTGCAATTTTGAAATTTTTTCAGCAATGTCGGTAAAGTGCATCGGTCGGCCTGCCTTCTTCAAGACAAGGTACGTCTTATCGCGAATACTCTTCGGGTTTACTTCTGGCCATGAGATCATGCCATAGTTTCCATCCAAGCTCACAATGCGCTTCGAAGCACCGGCAAGCTCTTCCAGAGCCGAGACAGCATGCGGCCCATCAATGACGCCATGGAGCTTATCAAATTTGACAGGCTTTCCAAGACCCTTGAGCGCCTCTACCAGCGCCTGGTGTAGCTTGACCACAGCATCATAATCATATGCATCAGATGCGGCCACCAATGGACTAATCTCATCTGTCTGCTCGACAAGGATTACTTCAGGTGTAATGCGAACCAAATACGCTAAGCTGGGAAGATCTTGATCTTGCAGGTGCATCTCCTGCGCAGCACTTACTAACTGACTCATGCCACCCTGGGCTTGAATGTGTTTAACGAGAGTCGATCGCGCCTCGTTTTGCGCAACAAAGTTATCACGAATCTTTGCAACTGCCGCCTTCTCGATCTGGCGTACGCGCTCGCGAGTAATTCCGAGCTCGGTACCAATTTGCTCAAGAGTGTGTGGCGCGTATTCCTTGATGCCGTGTCGCTTAGCAACTACCACTCGATCGCGATCTTTTTTGAGCAACAATAAGCTCTCGTCGATAAGTTGTTCGACAAGCGCTCGAAATGACGGTTCCGGAATTGGGTTTACAGATTGAGACATAGTATTGTATTCCACCCACCACATATCTCGTAGAGATTGTCAAAGCAACCTCGTAGAGAGATACTCATAAGTTTTGGTTTGAAACTTAAGCAATATTATATCATCATGATTTTACTTGGTCAACTATTTTTAGCAGACTTTTTATTCTGAGTCTTCAGAGCCGTCTTCAGACTTTGGCTTCGTCCAAGTAGCATATTCACACTCTGGATAGCGGCTACAACCCCAGAAACGACGACCTTTTTTGGTCTTACGCTCCACTAGCTCCCCTTCGTGACAGGTCGGGCAATCAATTCCTGTTTTTTTCAAGATTGGCTTGGCATTTTTGCAATCTGGCCAACCTGAGCAAGCCAAAAATTGCCCAAATCTCCCCTGTTTAATCACCATCATTTTTCCGCAAATATCACACTTCTCATCTGTTTCGATCACAGGTAACTGTGCGCGTGGGATACTTTCTTGTTTTTCTTCAATAAGTTTGTGCATCGGCTCATAATATTCTTTGATCACCGGTTTCCAGGCGCGTTTCCCTTCTGCGACATCGTCCAGATGGTCTTCCATTTCGGCCGTAAACTCGGGATCGGTCACGAAATCAAAATGCTCGCTCAAGAGATCACTTACCACCATCCCTGTAGGTTGCGGTACGAGACGTTTGTCCTCGCTCAAAACATAACCGCGAGAAATAATAGTCGCAATTGTCGGCGCATAGGTACTCGGGCGACCAATCCCAGCCTCTTCAAGCTTCTTCACGAGCGTGGCTTCAGAATAGCGAGCTGGTGGCTGCGTGAAATGCTGATCACCATGCACTGCCTGTAAGCCAAGCTTCTCCCCTTCTTTGATGTCAGGCAGGATTGGAGCATCTTCCTTAGTCTGCATTGGGTACACGAGCGTGAAGCCGTCAAACTGCATGATACGGCCGCTCGCGCGCACACCATAGGTCTGCTTGCCCTGCGCAGTGATCTTGATGCTAGTCTGCTCAAATACAGCTTCAGGCATCTGGCTGGCAAGTGCTCTTTGCCAAATCAAACGATAGAGCTTGGTCTCATCAGTATTTTGTCGCTGTACTTCATCAGGATGCGCGCTCGGGTTCGTCGGACGAATCGCCTCGTGAGCTTCTTGTGCCCCTCGGGATTTTGTCTTAAATGGACGAGGTTTTTCTAGTGCATATTCCTTGCCATATCGTTCGACAAGCGTTTTACGGATTGCGGTGAGCGCCTGAGATGACAGTGAGACTGAGTCAGTACGCATATATGAGATGAGCCCAGCCTCGTACAGACCTTGAGCCGCACGCATAGTCCGTCTCGCAGCAAAGCCCAGACGACGATACGCGTCTTGCTGCAATGTCGAGGTCGTAAATGGTGCTACTGGACGCTTTTTCATAGGCTTCTTCTCGACCGAATCAACCGTATACTCTGCACCCTTCAGATCCTCTACGACTAGAGTGCTGTCTTTTTCATTTTTAAGATCGGCTTTTTGTCCCGCAATCTCAGTTAGATGAGCAGTGAAACCCCCGCCCGCTGCCTTGAGGTCAATATCAACACTCCAGTACTCTTCCGCCTGAAAGGCTTCTATTTCTTTCTCGCGGTCAGTAATAAACTTCAGAGCTACACTCTGCACACGACCAGCCGACAAGCCATACCGTACCTTCTTCCATAAGACTGGCGATAATGAGTACCCTACTAAGCGATCCAGTACACGACGGGCCTGCTGAGCATCTACCAGGTCTTGGTTAATATCGCGCGGGTGCGCCACCGCATCTTGCAAAGCAGGCTTCGTAATTTCAGAAAAAGTAATGCGCTTCACTTCTTGCTCGGGCTTAAGATCAAGTGTTTGCGCGAGATGCCAGGCAATTGCCTCTCCCTCGCGATCAAGGTCAGTTGCGAGATATACAATATCCGCACCTTGTGTCGCTTTATTCAGCGCCTTGATCTTGCTCGCTTGCCCACGTGGCACCATATACTGCGGTTCAAAATCATGCTCCACATCAATGCCAAGCTTTGATTTCGGCAAATCGCGTACATGCCCATAGCTGGCGACTACCTTATAGCCCTTACCGAGGTAGCCTTCGATGGTCTTACCCTTCGCAGGACTCTCAACGATGAGAACTGATTTGGTTGGTTTTGATGCTGATTTTGTTGCCATGCTGGGTATTGTATCAAATAATCCTTATGCTTCGCTGATATGTGTCTAAAAAACTTGCCGAGTGTACATGCTCGACATCTCACTTGTCAAATCACAGGCTTTCCTTTGGCTATCGAGCGATCCACTGACCGCTCCCTAGTGGAGTCACTTCTCCCGTGATCTCAAGGATACTCATAACCTCCAATATCTTCGCCACTGGCTGTTGCGTGACCCGAGCCAGACTATCTGCAGAGTGTGCACGCCGGGTGAGTTCGGACAATAGCGTGTATTCAAGAGATCCTTCCGAATAGCGCTGCAGCACATCATCGGCATCAACATGCGGCTTCATAAGACCTAGTGCCGACCAGACGTCATCCGGCCCATGTACAGGCACTGCACCAGCCCGTATCAAATTATTCGGGCCCTCCGAACGCAGATTCGTGATAGCTCCCGGCACCGCCATGACCACGCGGTTCTCTGCTAGCGCCATGTGTGCAGTAATAAGTGATCCTGATCGAGCGTCAGCTTCTGGCACCAAGACACCTAAACTCAGACCCGCAATGATACGATTACGAGCCGGAAAGTGGTGCTTGAGCGGAGGCGTGCCCTCTGGATACTCTGACACGATAGCCCCACCCGATCTTACAATCTGCTTGGCAAGTGACTGGTGTGCAACGGGATAACAAATATCCAGACCACAACCTAGGACAGCGATGGTTTTACCGCCAGCCGCAAGAGCCGCCCGATGCGCAATCGCGTCGACACCATAAGCCAGCCCGCTCACAATGACGAAGCCAGCTTGAGCCAACTCAAATGCCATGCGATATGCTACTTCTTCACCATAACGAGTCGGCTTACGGGTACCTACAATAGCCACCGCATAACCATCTGGCATATCTCCCTGGACATACAGTGCCGAAGGCGGCTTATGAATCTCCAATAAATCAGAAGGCAAATGCTTGTTTTTGATCGTCCGATATTGCTTAGTAGTTATGCTTGTTTCAGTATTAGGTTTCATATACACTAAATATCCTCCTTCAAAATGTATTGACTAATAACCACAACTGTGTTAGTATACATCGCGTACCTAAAAACT
>CAYMMM010000011.1:0-25155 GCA_964391595.1 uncultured Candidatus Saccharibacteria bacterium
CACTGCTTGACTACGCCGGGAACATCTCCTCGGCCCGATCGAGGATCTGGCCGGTGGTGAGGTCGGGACGGTTGGCGTCGAGCCACACCACGTACGCTTCGTACGTATCCGGAGCGCCAGGCTCAAGCCCTTCCGACGGGGTCGGTGCGGGAGATGCCTCATCTACATGAGCTGTGACAGGTGCCTGACGGCGTTCGTCACCCCCACGCTGATGGCGTGTTGCCTCGGCGTGCTCGGCCTCGGCATCCAGATCGGTGCGGAAGTCGTCGGGATGATCCCGACGAGCCTCCTCGTGATCCGCACGCTTGCTCGGCGTCATCGCTGCTTTCTTCGGCTTGGGGGCCGATGTGGCAGCATTGGTGACGATACGCGTCGTACGAGCTGACTGGCCAGCTTCGGCAGCAGAAGTAGCAGCTTCCGCTGCCACCTGCTGCTGAGGTTCCTCAGCCTTGCGCTCGAACGTCGGCCAGGTGTACTGGGTTGCCACCCTTACGAGTGGGTCATCCGAGGTGACCAGCCGCTTGGCATGCGCGAAGCACCACGTTCGACGCCAACCCGGCGGCTCTTGGCTTCTTCCACTGCTCTGCTTGAGTTTCTTCTCGGGCACTCCGAGACGGAGCCCCAGATAGAAGAGCCAGTACGAGAGCTGGAGATGGATGTCCACCATCTCCCGGAAAGCTTTCCGCTGCTCGTCTCCCCAGACGTCGCCCGAATTCAGCGGGCGCTTGGCCCACCTGCGGTCTTCGGACATCTGGTTGAGAACAGCCGTCAGCACAGCGCGAGCAGCGTCGAGGTCGATCGTGCCGGCCTCTTCTGCAGCGAGCCGATACGCAGCGAGCCGAGCATCGGTATCCTTGATGCCGAGATGGGCAGCCGGATCCACAGGGATCGCAGCATCACCTTCTCCGAGCAACTCGGACTTGAGCACATGCAGCACTCGCTCCCGGGTCTCGTCGCTGATGTCATCCAGAGGACTGGACGGCATCGCTGACTTGACCCATGAGATCATCGAGGACACCGCACGCATGAGATCCACTCGAGCCCTGGTGCCACGATTCACCCGCTGGACGTTCTTGTCCGGGTGGTTGTGTGCGTACCAGAGCTCGATGGTGGCGCGAGCCAGCTGCTCGTCGCAACCGGTCTCCTGCTTGATGGCATCCATCACCTGGCCGATGGTGACCGAAGCCGAACGTTCGGCAGGGTGATGTTCGCGATCCGCCGGACTGGCCGGGGTCTGGTCGCCGTGCAGAGAGATGATCTCTGCATCAGCTCCCGACTCCTCGACCTCGTCAGCCGGTTCGGGCGAACCTGCCGAGGAAGCGAGGGTCTTCACAGCCTCACGGCGGGCTTGCGACCGATCCAGCAGGTGCTGTGGGATATGAGGTCTGTTGGGCTGGCTTGGATCGGGCGTGACACCCGACTGTGTGGTCTGGTCGTCGGGCATGTCATGCTCCTTTGTGGCTTCAGGGCCGACACAGATGCCGGCGACTTCTTCATCGGACAGGTCACCCAGCTCTTGCAAGCTGGTGAGTACTCGAGTCGTCGGGCGTCCGCCCATGTTTCACGCTCCTGTAGTCGTTTGTTTAGATGCGATCGACGTACTCCGAGCGTCAATATTTCATGACGCGTTTTTCTCTGGAGTTGTCCCGAGAATAATAGCATAAAATCATAAATATGTCAATCTGTCATAACACTCGGTTGCGGTGCTTACTTAAGCAGCAATCTGATCTGTTTCAGCTACGGGAGTTACTGGGGATGGTGCCGCTGTCGGTTGTCCTGTCTGCGCTGGTATGGCAGCGGCAGCTGGTGGCTGAGCTATGCCTGGGCTCCCTGCATCAGTGAAGACTACCCTGCCATCAGGACTAGTGCCAGCTTGGAGAGACTGGCCGTTCACAACCACTGGAGCGGGTCCGATGGCTGCAGCGGCCGGAGGAGCTGCAGAGACTTCGGGCGTACTGACCTGTGGAACAGCTTCTGGAGCCGGTGCATTTTCTGCCTCCACGACCTGAGCTCGAGCGAAGAGACTTGCTAGTGCAGCTTCTTTTGCGTCACGCAACTGATACAGGCGACGGAAGTTTGCATCGAAGCCACGCTCAATCAACTCACGAGCTTCATCGGTTCGAGCTGCATCCATACGATCTTGCTTGCGAGCCTGGAGCGTCGCTTCAGACTGCGCAAAGGACTGCTGGACAATGTTCATCATCCATTGGTATTCGGTTGATTTCAGAAGCTCACCACGACTTACCCTCTGGAGCATGTTGCCGAAGCGACCATAGGCTTGCTGTGGACTGTCAGCCAGGAAGCCAAGCGTCTCATGTACTTTATAGATATCCTTAATGCTCGACACCAGCTCGCGTGCGCTCATCTTCTCAGCGTCAAATTCTCGATCGAGCTTATCATAGTAGGCAATGGTGGCTTGAAGCTCAGGCAGATATTCGAGACCATCTTGCTGGCCACGCTTTTGGATGTTTTCTTGTGCAAGTTCAAGCAATGTACGCATCGCGTTCAGGTCATTCTTCGTGTACAGATTGCGCTTGATACGGTCGGACAAATCAAGGAAGTTGGTACTTTCTGGATTCAGCCCACCGAGCTTCATAGCAGTAGCGGTTTGATCAATGGCGGTCTCAGCGTCACGAATCTTCAAGAGAGACTCAGCGCGCACTGGTAGCTCTGGGATGGCCGTCGCTTCTCCAGCCTCGAGTTCTCGTGGCGAAATTGCGTCGGTCGGTGGTGCTTCAAGTACGAGACGACGTGGTCGTGCATAGACGGTAGGTATCGGTGCCTGCTCGACACTCGACCCTGGTTGGGCACCCTGACTTCCTGTCTCTACTGGGCTACTCACTGGTACTTGCTGCCCAGGGAAGCTCACGACAGGAGTCGGCTCGGTGGGTTGGCCGATGATGGTGTCATTTCCTTCCCCACCCTGAGGCGGAGTTGCTGTAACTACACGCGGTAGTACGGCATCAAACGGCGGCAACTGACCACCTACACCAGCTGAAGTTGGTGGCGCCTCTACAGGTGTCTGACCGTTTCGTGGAGGTTGCCCAGCAACCCCAGCAGCCCCCGTTGGTGTACCGGCGATACGAGTCGGTACACCTGGTCTTCCTGTAGTGTCAATGATACCAGTCGAGGGCTCGGTGCCGGGTTCATGGAATTGGCGCTGACCGCCAGATCCTTCGCCTGTACCTGGTCCAGAGGGTGCAGTACCTCCACGCTCAGGCTGATCTTCCTGCTGACGTCGCTCAGGAGGAATGTTCTCCAAGCCAAAGCGAGATAATGGCAGCGGTACGAAGAAGATTGGGAAGTCATTGTTTGGATCGCCGCCCTTATCCATCGCGGTGATGACGGTGTTCACGAGCGTACGAGAGGTAGGTACCTCACTCGTAAACTCAGTGATGTTGTTCTTGCCAACTACTGTCGAGAGAATGTCATATTGGATTCTACCATCTGGTGCAGTCCCACGACCTGACGCGATCTCGAGATATGCCCCCTTCAGACCAGCAATCTGCCCGTTTTGAAGCTCAAAGAAGTTTCGAGCGACATCGCTATTTGTCGGGATCCGAAGCGTACCATCGGGTGCGATATCAAATGCAAAAGGTGTCGACTGCGAGTCTTTCGTAGCCGAGATCAAGACTTTGGCGTTGCCATTTAGTATCTCTTGAGGCGCATTCACAAACCGTCCACCGTGGAATGAGCCCTTGCCCGTCATACTGCGCACATCGACGACGATCTTATCACCCTCTACTCTCCAATGCGTCTTGAGCTCATTCAGATCGAAGCGAGGTGCTTCGGTGTTGTTGTCCTGCCAGAATCGTTGAATCCGCGGATTCATATGTGCGAGTCGCGTATCGTACGTCTCAATCCGCGGTGGACCATCGACGACCACAGGATTTGAGTCAATATGCATCCCCTTCCCCTCTAAGAGCTTGATGCTGTCGGGAGTAAAGCCCCCTGTGTCTGGGTTTGTTTGGAGATTCTCAGCGACAACATTACCACGGGCATCCAATAAGGTGGTGCCATTTGGCTCACCCTGGAAATGCCAGCCCTTTGGCATTGCGACATCTAGGCCGTAGACATTATTATGCTCATTTGGCAGCGGACGTGGCGTACGACCTTCAGCCAGCCACGTAAGCCCAAGCGCAGATGCTCCATGCTCAAGACCGTATTTGACTACTGCGCCTCCGATAACGCCACCAGCGACAGTCAATGCTGCACGAGTGTAGGCTCGCTTCTTGGAGTAGGCATCAAAGCGCTTGTCCTTGGCCTCTTGTGTCTCCTCCATAAGCGAATAGCGCTCGTTGGTTTGTCGCACTTCGAGCATTTGCTCAAATGACGTAAAGCCATCCGGGAGTGCATCTGGATGCTCGCTGTAGTACACTTCCAGGAAGTTTTGCATTTGCACCATCTGTGAGTCGATAGCGAGGCGCTCAGCCTCCATGTGATCCTCAGAACTGTAGCGAACTACGTCAACTCCATTCAGATCACCCCAGCGGATTTCAGCTTGGCGTCGCACTAAGGTATCGATAATTGATTGAGCCTGTGCGGCAGTCATGCCTGTCCCATCTTCTGCAATCGGTTCAATCAGAGCGTCGAATTCGGCCATCACCGTTGATGATTCCGTCACCGAGTAGAGTGTCTCGGTCAGCTCATTGCGCTCAGGGGTCGAGGCCAGCACGCCGTCGGGTCCTGTTTCTACCCCAGCACCCTGTTTGCCTGCAGCCCGCTGACGTCCGACGCGTGCGCGCTCAGTAGCGACGGTGCGACGTTCACGACGGAACGCTCCGGCACCAGCGATGGCTGAGCCTAGACCAAACGTGCCATATTTCAAGGCTCTCGATGCGACCGATGTTGAACCACGGGTGAGGAGTGCGCCAGCCGCGGCGATGCCGACAGCAAGAGTCTTCTCGTTGACTACAACGCCCACGCCTCGGGCACGCATCTTATCGATAATGCGATTGACTCGTGGCAACTCAGCCTGGGTACGCGCACCAGTACGCGACTCCCCAGTTACGAACTGCATTGTCGCCAGACGCTCATCGACCGCCTCCATGCTCTGCGTGTGCTCAAAAACGATCTTCAACTGCTCGGCAAACTTCGTGATATTATCGATGGCCTCAACAGTGGCTTCGCCCTTACGCTCAGTTCGCCCTTGTATCCATGTCGCGCCTTCGGCAATCAGACGATCTTTCTGAGCCTGGAACTCCGCCTGATCCATATCGGTGGTAACAAATTGCTTGACCAGCTCGCTAACCTGTTGCTTCAGTGCTACGACTTCAGGGCGCTCGGTACTCTCGAGACTTTCGCCAGTGCTAGCGTGCTCAAGCATGCTGGCAGAGCGTTCGTCGCCCTCAGCTCGTGCTTTTTGGGCTCCGGCAAGACGCGATACGGTTGCATCGACGCCCGATTCGGACAAGGCAATTTCGTCATGGCGTGATCCACCTTCCAAAAAATCATACATAGTCTTCTGGATATACGCATCGCGCATGAGATTCTGCTTCCAGATAGACTGAATGGGGTGGCGACCAGTGTGCATAAGATTTAGGAACGCCTTGCCTACAACAGATTTGGCGACGTTAGGATGTTTTTCAAAATACTCCTGTCGCTTCGCATCGAGTTTAGCTTTCTCCCTATCAAACTCATCTCCGGCAGCCTCATATGCGCGCTGTCGCTCAGAAGTGTGGTCGCCCAGGACGCCGACACCCTGATCGAGATACGCTTTAGCAGCGGCAAGCTCAGGATCTACAGGTTCTGTAGGAAGTTGCTGCTCGCCTGGACCAGTTCCCGGTGTGGGAGGCTCAACGGGTCCAGGGCCTGGCGCTGGAGGTCCAGCGGGAGGGCCGGGAGGTGTCGGTGGTGTCGGCTCGGGATCGTTTGGTGCTGGCGGCTCGACGCCGGGGGTAGATGGCGGCACAGGCTCTGGGCCTGGGGTAGCACCCGGTTCGCGTGGTGGCCCAGTCACAGGGGATTGCTGCTCAGTCGGATCGGATCCTGGGCTTGTACCAGGGTCAACTCCAGGGTCCTGATCTCTAAAGTCCAGCACGCCATCCGTGCTTGTGACGAACTTTATACCGCCATACTCACTTATCTGCAAAACAATGCTCGGCGTCTCACCTGCACCACCAACAAAGCCAAGGAGAGTAGCTGTAACCACATCACCATCACGCTCCTGGTATTGAACATCTTGGTTTACCTCATAGACTCTCCCGTTGACCGTATAGGGACCACCCCATTGTCCTTCAATGACCATTTGTCGTGTTTCTGGGCTATCTTCGATTGTAGTCGGCGCGATGTCAGTAGTTTCTGTTTCGGTACCAGCAGTGGCAGGCGTACTCGCATCACGAGCCTCCTGTACACGTGCGGCGGCTTCCTCTCGAGCAGCTTGCAGCTGTACCATAATCGATGGATCGGCCGATGACCGAGCCGCGTCACGGATTGCCTTGTCGGCGGCAGCAAGACTGGCTTCAGCGGAGGAGAGATCTGAGGTCGAACCTGTCACCTCTGCAGTTGTAGGTGTCGGCTCCGTAGCACTTGGCGCATCGACGCCCGCGCGATGTTGTTCGCTCGCATGTGGCGCTGTACTACGAGCAGCCAGATCACGGAGCTCATCGCTCAAGTCTTCGGCGCGAGACGCATCGTGGGCTGCTTGCGAAGAACGCTCTTGGTCGTCAATGATGGTGTCTGTGTTTTCGGGCATAGCACGCTAGATTAAGCAACGGTTCCCAAGTATGTGCTCCTGAAGCGCAGCAACGCAGCTGTGAGTCTTTGTGATAGATCTGGGATCTTCGACTCAGCGAAGGCTTGGAGCTGTTCATCAGTCGCGCCATTATCGACCATTTTTTCAAACTCAGCCGTGTCTTGATCGTTGAGTGCATCAATCATGACTTGGTTTGCAAGCAGACTTAAGCGATCAACTAAGTCTGCCTTCATGCCATCCACAAGCTCCGCATCCATCTCGAGCGCACCTCGCTCGATCAAGAGATTTTGAGCAAATACCTCAAGCGGCTGCGACCCATTGGGAACACTCGCCTGATCTGCCTGTGGAGTTACTGGTGCTGCATCTGATGCTGGCGGCGTAACTGGTGCTGGCGTAGGCTGATCCATATGCTTTCCTTACTTTAAGCTTACGCTTAGTATAGCATAGCCGTTTTGTACCGAAAACACATTCCGCGCACTAATTAAGTGGGGCGCTAGACAGCTAGCGTCGCTTTTTTTTCTTGGACTTTTTTTTCTGCTTATTAGGGTGACTAGCTGCCGTGCGTCGGATGATCCCTTTTTCGCGACCGCTGCGTTCGGATTCTTGCAAAGTACGCTTCCGACTTGTCGAACCACTCGTTCGTGCAGACTCAGTCTCACCGTCGGCGGCAATCGCAACAGCCTGCTTGGCGGCTTTCGTGATCTCTGTCTCGATAGGCTGTGACTCTGGCTGTGCTGCCAAATCGACACGCACCTTGAAGAGAGTATGGACGATCTCTGAATCAATGCGACGCTGGAGCTCCTTAAACATACGATAGGATTCTTGCTTATACTCGACCAGTGGGTCACGTTGTGCGTAGCTCCGCAAGCCAATGCCACTACGCAGATGCTCCATCGCCTCGAGGTGCTCCAGCCAGGAAGAATCAATCGTATTGAGCGATACCATGCGCTCAATAACCATCACACCTTCATCATTAAACTCCATGTACCGCTGACGATAGACTTCCTCGACTATGTCCATAAACTGCTTAATCAGCACATCATGGTCCTTAGTCTTCTGCTCATCCTCCCAGCCCTTCTCGAGCGGGATGACGTCACGCACTCCTTCGGCCAGCTTGGCAAGATCAAGGATATCAGTCTGTTGATCTGTCGCCCCACCGATCAAAGCGCGGAACTCAGACTCAAAGAGCGGGATAAGGTCTTCTTTAAGTGAATCTTTCTTGAGGATACTCCGGCGGCGAGCATACATTATCTCGCGATGCTGGTTCATAACATCATCATATTCGACGAGATTCTTGCGGATATCGAAGTTATGACCTTCCACCTTCTTTTGCGCTGACTCGAGCGAGCGCGATACCATACGATTCTCAATTGGTGTGTCGTCTGGCAATCCAAGAGCTTCCATCATAGTACCAATGCGTTCACTGCCGAAGATGCGCATGAGATCGTCTTCGAGCGAGACGTAGAATTGGCTCGAACCAGGATCACCTTGACGCCCAGCGCGACCACGGAGCTGGTTGTCGATGCGGCGCGACTCATGGCGCTCGGTACCAATTACGTGCAGCCCGCCTAGCTCAGGGACGTCCTTGTCGAGCACGATGTCCGTACCGCGACCGGCGATGTTTGTCGCCAGCGTGACAGCGGCCTTTTGACCCGCCGCAGCGATAATCTCAGCTTCTGCTTCGTTATTCTTCGCATTCAGTACGCGATGCGGCACACCTGCCTTGGTCAAAGCTCGACTAAGCAGCTCGTTTTTCTCGATCGAAACGGTACCAAGCAGAACTGGCTGACCCTTAGTATGCCGCTCGGCCACATCCTGCGCTACCGCCTCAAATTTCGCCTTCTCGGTCTTGTAGATCTTATCGGGCAAGTCCTTACGTATCATTGGTTGATGGGTCGGAATCGTCGTCACATCAAGCTTGTAAATCTTGCCAAACTCCTCAGCCTCAGTCGCAGCTGTACCAGTCATGCCTGATAGCTTCTTATATAGGCGGAAAAGATTCTGGAAGGATACCGTGGCAAGCGTCTGACTCTCCTGCTGTATCGTCACACCTTCCTTGGCCTCGATCGCTTGGTGCAAGCCCTCACTATAGCGTCTGCCGGGCAGCATGCGACCCGTAAACTCATCGACGATAATGATTTCGCCATCTGGACTCACTACATAATCCCGGTCCTTCTGGAACACAGCCTCGGCCTTGAGTGCCGCTTCGATGTGGTGCACATCCTCAATACGACCGGCCTCGTAGACATTATCTACTCCTAGTGCCTGTTCGATGCGCGCAATCCCCTCTTCAGTAATGCTGACGGCCTTCTGCTTCTCATCAAGCGTATAGTCTGTATCCTTCTTGAGACCAGCAGCGATCTTGGCAAAAGCATAGTAGCGATCGGTTGGCTTAGCATGTGCTTGTGAAATGATCAGTGGCGTACGCGCTTCATCGATCAAGATTGAGTCAACCTCGTCGACGATCGCGTAATGGAGCTCACGCTGCACCATTTGATCAATATGCTGCACCATGTTGTCACGCAGGTAATCAAAGCCGAATTCATTATTTGTCCCGTAGGTAATATCGGCGGCATAAGCTTCCTTGCGCGTCACTGGACGCAAGTGCTGCAGACGTTCATCGGCATGTGTATCGTCTAGGTACTCAGGATCGTACATATAGCTAGAATCATGCATAATCACAGCCGTCGTCAGACCAAGAAAATGATAAATCTTGCCCATCCAGCCAGCGCCGATGCGTGCCAGATAATCATTCACGGTCACAAGATGAGCACCCTCACCCTCGAGTGCGTTCAAATACAATGGCAATGTCGCGACCAACGTCTTCCCTTCGCCGGTGCGCATTTCGGCTATACCACCCTGATGCAGAACCATACCTCCGATCAACTGTACATCGAAGTGTCGCTGCCCAATCACACGATGACTCGCCTCTCGCACTACAGCAAAGGCACGCACGAGGATGTCGTCGAGCTTTTTGCCAGCCTCAAGCTCAGCTTTGAGCTTTTCAGTCTCCTGCTGTAACTGCTTGTCACTGAGTGCCTTGATCTCATTTTCGAGCGCATTTACAGCTTCAACTCGACCGCGCAGCTTTCGTACCGCGCGCTCATTTGGGTCACCAAAGAATCGTGTCAGAATATTTGCCATATAACCTGATAAGTATAGCAGAAAACGAAGTCAACAGATACAAACCTACCAGGCATAAAAAGAACCCACCGCCAACCGGCGGTGGGTATGTGTTGCTTTGATTATTGCAGTGCTGCCATCAACGGATAGTCGATGAGATGAACACCTCGATCGCTATCGAGATCGGCATGGAGCGCTGCCGCAATGATGGACATGACTTGCGCATCTGACAACGGAAGATGTCCATGATCGACTGCATTTTGTGCTGCCGGTGGCTCGAATGCTCGCGGGGCCACATCGGGATTATACCCGAGTACAGGCTCCTGGATGAGGTTGCTGAGCATGAAAAACCAATCTGCCTTTTCCAGAAGTTCATGGAAATCAAGAATGTCGTCAGCAGTGATCGGCTCTCCCCCTGGTCGCTCACCAAGCTCGTGCGGCAAATGCCATTCAACCACGCGCACACCACCGGATACGAGTATGTCTACTACTTGATCATCAGCGAACTTCACTTCCGTCATCCGACATACCGGACAACGGAACAAATAGGTTGATACGCCGGTATTACCGCAGGTACGGACTTGTACGTCTCGGGCGCGTAACTCCACGTCACCACACTCTGAGCAAGTTGCTCGCATGAGTGCCATTATTTTCACCTCCACCCCAGCTTTGGTTGTAGTCGTTTTTTGGTTAATACATCGTTTCCCAGACAGAGTCAAACGCCCTGCCGCCACAAGGACGACAGGGGTGCGCTGGCTCTCATCCACGGTTCAGGCTTCGGCTATGCGCGACTTGACATCCAAATCACTGGTTGTAGTAGTCGGATCACCATAGCTGAAGACGCCCATCACTTCGGCTAGATACCAGCAAATGTGCGGCACACCGAGAACAATGAACAAGTCACCAAACTCACGCGGGATCGCTTGCGCCCCCTGCATGCCGCAGACTGGGCACGTGAAGAGGAAGGTGGTTGCCTTCGTCTCCAGACAGGTTCTCACCTGGGTGTCTTTCAGGGAAAGCACCACGTCGCCGCAGTGCTGGCATTTTACTAAGACGAGCATCACCATTCACCTCCCCAGGGCTGTTGATGAAAGAATTATCAGGTACTAGAAGTATTATACCATATATTACGGATATGGAAAGCCGGCCCACTCCCGTCTATAGGGAGCAGGCCGGCAGAGGTTCGAGCTCGCGTTAGTTCGTGTCGAAACGAACCAGCGCCTCAAGCTGATCGAACCAGTCAGTGCCGTCGACGATGAGCTCGTGGAATTTGAGCAGATCGTCGTGGTTGATGGGGCTCTGGTCGTCTTTTGGGTGCTCATCGAGCTCCTTCGGAAGACGCCAGGAGGCGACGGCGCACCCAGCCAGAGTGAGCTGAGATACCACATCATCGCCGGCTTCACGCACTTCCGTCATCCGACAGATCGGACAACGAAAATAGTAGGTTGCTGACTGTGTGTCGAGGCAGACGCGCACGTGGACGTCACAGACTCTGAGCTCGACGTCACCGCATTCTCGGCAAGTAGCACGGATCAGTGCCATAGGGGTACATCCTTTCGGGGAAGACTACAGGTTATGGATGACGAGTGCGTCGGTGAGCACTGCAGTACCGGGCTGCCATGACAGCAAGCGTCGGGAATCCACGGGCACACCTACCTCTCGTAGAGCATCGGGTCCATGCACACCAGCTCGTTCAAGTTGCTTGCGAAAAGCTGGAATACACAGCACTGCTGGCTGCTGACCACAGATTGAACACCTGAAGCTGAGCCTGAAGACCGTTCCATTGATGATATCCTGCGTCACCTCGCACGGCCGTCGAGCCGGGTCGGCTCCACAGTGAGGGCACGGGATACGCAGGAGCGAATCATCGGATGGAAAGGCACTGCTATCTTGAAGGTTCGATTCCGCCATATCATTCCCCTTTCGTAGGAAGATACGCCCAGCCGCTTAACGGATCTGAGGTGGATAGGACTGGCTGCCTTGCTAACGGGAGTTTCCCGAAAATTGGCAAACCTGGTAATTATACAGATTTTTTATGAAATGTCAATACTTATTCGGTAGGCTCAGTCGTGAAAAGTGTACGTACACTGAGGCGGCGTGGTGCATGCTTCGCCTTATATTTACGGATTTGTTCCCTGAGTTTCGCCTCCAAGATATCCACAACCGTATGCGGATTCATGCTTGCTGTTTCGGCAAGAATCTCCTGCTTCGGCGCCAGCACATGAACCTTGCCATGATAGCGTTTTGCTGGATCAGCGGCCTCATCACGGTGCAGCTCTACGCGCATGCCAGTCGGACGATGGGCGTGAGGAAAGTATCGATCGAGCTTCGAGAGCTTGCGCGCTATATACCGCTCCAACTCACCATCAGCATCAAACTTCCGGACTGTGATATTCGTTTTGATCATAGTGTGTCTCCTCCATAATATTTCTGCAGTGCCTGCGGTATGCGTACACCACCATCTGCAGTCTGATGGTTTTCAAGCAAAGCGATGAGTGTGCGGGTGCTGGTGATGGCAGTGCCATTAAGAGTGTGCGCGTGCGCCAAGTCATCTTGCTCGGTACGGTAGCGAATGTTCAGGCGCCTTGCTTGATAATCGGTGCAATTACTACAGCTGGTCAACTCGCGCCAGGTATCGTCGGTCGGATTCCAATATTCGATATCGTATTTTTCGTATGCTGGTGCAGAGAGGTCTCCGGCCGCAATGCGCACTACCCTATAGGGAATCTCCAGTGCTGTACAAATCGACTCTTCGAGTTTCAGAATGCGCTGCAGCATCGCATCACTATCCTCAGCTCGCGTATAAGCATACATCTCAACCTTCTCAAACTGATGAACACGATAGAGTCCCTTGGAGAATTTACCATATGTCCCGGCTTCCATCCGATAACAAGGCGAGATACCAGCTAGCAAAATTGGCTTGGCAACATCGATCACCTCATCCATATAGATACCTGTCAGTGGGAGTTCTGCAGTAGCGATGAGATTGAGGTCCTCACCTTCAATCTTGTAGATCTGACGCTCTTCACCTCGCGGCAAGAAGCCTGTGCCTTCCGCAACCCGAGCATTCACCATGTTTGGCACCATCATGAGTTCGAAGCCAGCTTCAGCTATCATGTCACTTATGAGCGCAACACAAGCGCGCCACAATTTCACCCCGGGGCCCTTTAAGTAATAAAAACGACTACCGGCTACTTTCGCACCTGACTCAAAATCAACAAAGCCGAGCTTCTCGTTGAGCTCGAGATGATCTTTATAGTGCTCCAGACCACTCGGCTTCGTACCAGCTTGGCGTTCTTCGCGATTTGCTTCTTCACCACCTTCGGGGGTATTTGGCGCGATGAGGTTCGGGATATCGCCCCAGAGTACCTGCCATTCTTTCTCGATATACTGCAGCTCATCCTGCTTCTTAGAGAGTTCTTGTTTGGCATTTTGGAGGTCAGCCAGCTCTTCTGGTGTAGGCTTACCCGAGAGCTTGAGGGCAGCTCGCAGCTCATCGACTTGCGGTATCAGTTCACTACGGCGCTTGTCGAGCTTCACCCAGCGATCGATATCCACCTTGAGGCCCCTTTGAGCGCTGATGGCCTTGAGTTCATCTGTATGCTCACGGAGGTATTTGAGATCTATCATATTAGTATTCTACCGCTCACGCTTGAGCCGCGCTACTACAAACTCTCGCTCCAGATCAGCCAGAAAGCCACCGAGCTTCGGTCCCGCATCTTTCTGAATGAAGAGTTGGTAGAGCAGCGTAAATACCGTGCGAGGCTGCATATCTTGCTCTTTTGCGGTTTCAAATATCAACGTCTGCACGGTATCAGCGTCAGCATGTTCGGGGTATCTCTCTGCAAGCCTATCGAGAAACGCAGCTGCCTCCTGGTTCACTGCAAGCTCCGGAAGCGCTTCGCTAATTGCGAATTGTACCGCCTCAGGCGCATAGCCCGTATCGAGCCACCTGCCAACATATTCAAGCTCGCGGCGTAAAACCTCTCCTTGTCGCACAACCTGTTCAGGGTGTGTATGTCTCAGTAGCTCAATCGTACGATCAGTGTCACGGCGAGCAGCTTGGTAGGTCGTCACAAGATGCGAATATGGAATGGTGGAGATCGTCGCCTCATCGGTTTTGAGCACGGACACTTTCCAAGCCTGCTCAAATTGAGTCGGCATACTTTCCTGAACGGCCAGCTCAGTCGCCGCAAATTCATCGACAAGATTATACATACCAAGTCCTGGATCGAACTCTAATACCTTAGACGGGACGCTCTTAAACACAAAATAGCGCAAGACTTCTGGTGGGATAAACTCTAGGGCCTGATCAATTGTGACAAGGTTACCAAGCGAACTGGACATCTTACGCGTATCGCCTTTGAGATTAATAGGGTTAAACGGCACAGGAATCGGTGGCTCCGAGCCAAAGATCTCACGCTGAATAGCCGAACCAGTATCATAGCTGCCGCCCTTCGTGGCATGTTCTTTGCCAAAGCCCTCTACCATCACGCCAAGCATATGCCAACGGGCTGGCCAGTCAACACGCCAGTCGAGTTTGACTTCACCTTTGCGGATGTCAGCCTGACGCTCTGAACCGTCAGCTGAGCGATATAACACCACACCAGCCTCCGCGTCAAAATGCAAAAACTCAGCTGTACGCAGGCTGCTCGTCGCCGCGTCTAAGATTTGCACAGGCTGCCACTCGGCAGGCACTTCACGGTGCGATATTGACTCAAGTATTTTTGCAATGTCATCACGTCTCTGAAGTGCCGTGGTGATCACGTCTGCAAACTTCCCAGCTTGGTACTCCTCGTGCGAGCGCCAAATTTGCATCGGAATCCCAAGCTTCCCTGCGGCTGCAGCGTAAGCTGAAAAGAACTGCTCAGCATAGCTTACTGATTTCCCGTCCGGAGCTGGGACCAAGTAGACTGGCTTGCCAGCTTCTTGTTCGTAGGATTCAGGGAGATACTCGTAGCGTTTACGTAGTGCATCAAAATCATCCACATTGTGCATATGCCGCGCTTCGTGGCCTCGCAGCTCAAGCCCGCGCCTGATCGCCTCGGCGGTCAGGATTTCGCGAGCATGACCAACATGATACGGTCCGGATGGGGTAATGCCCGAGCACACCAATACTGGCTTACCAGAAGCGCGCTGCTCTACCGCGTCAAGTATGCCATCTAGCCAGTACTGTGATGTATCGTGTGTTTCCATCATACTCTCCTCTTAAGTGTACCAGGTTTAAAATCAGAAAGCCCACCGAGTGGCGGGCTTTCGTTCGTTCGAGGTGTCTTGTCTAGGCAATCTTTTTGATCTTATAGACCATGGTACCCGCCGGTACGTCAACTTCCACCTCATCACCAGGCTTCTTGCCCAGCAAAGCCTTACCAATTGGGCTTTCGTTGCTGATCTTGCCTGTCTCCGGGTCTGCCTCAGTTGACCCGACGATTTGAAACTTCTGCTCACCTGTCTCGAGCTCGACATGCACTGTCGACCCAACACCAACGACGTCGCCGTGTGACTCATCAATCTCGACAGCATTCTTCAAGATATGCTCAATCTCTGCGATACGCCCTTCAATAAAAGCCTGCCGCTCTTTTGCATCATCCCAGCTCGCATTTTCAGAAAGGTCACCAAACTCCTTAGCTTCCTTGAGAGCAGCAGCGATCTTTTTGCGCTGCACGTTTACCAAATCGTCAAGCTCAACTCTCAGCTTATCTAACCCATCCTTAGTAACATAAAATTCTTTCTTTGCCATATCGGTAGATCTCCTTTACAAATACCTTGCCCTTCCCGTCGAGTAAGACTTTCAAAAAAGAAAAGCCCCTCGAAGAGCCTCGGTGTTAAACTCAGGTTGTTTATCCTTGTCGTGGAGTATTATATACGCCCTCGATTTCTATGGTCAAGCAAAAATCAGCAGATTTTTTACATAATCAGCGCGGCTGTTTGCCGGTCGTAAAATACCACTTCAAAGTGTCACGAACTGCTGGCAATGCATATTCGGCGCCCTCTCCTGAATTTTCGACCAAAGCCACGATAACTATCTCTGGATTGTCACTCGGCGCAAACGCTTCAAACCACGCATGTGGTTTGGTGCGAGGATTTTTTCCATCAAAGCCCTCGGAGCTTGTTTCCGCGGTTCCCGTCTTCCCGCTCACTGGTACTGGCACTTCGCGATTCGTCGAACAACACCCGGTGCCCTCGAGCATCGTCTGACGCATCCCTTGCCGCACAATTTCTAGATATTCTGGCTTTATGACCCCTTCACGAACTACCTGAGGCTGTATCTCACGAACTACCTTGCCTTGTGGGTCGAGTACCGCCTGAACGAGCCGAGGTTGGACAATTTTCCCGCCATTGGCAATCGAGCTAATTGCTACCGCCAGCTGCAATGGAGACACACGCAGGTCATCTTGCCCGATCGAAATATTATATGTATTCCCTGTACCCCACTCTTCCCCGGTTTGCTGCTTGCGCTTTTCAGGAGTTGGGACATAGCCTGTTGCCTCGTCACCACTATCTAGTCCCGTTTTATGCCCGAATCCAAATGCATCATAATATTTGAGCAGCCGCGCTGCGCCAAGCCCCTTAAAATCCTGGAAGCCCCCGCCAACATAATAAAAGAATACGTCTGAACTCATCGCAATGGCACGGTACACGTTGACCAAGCCATGCCCTTCTGGCTTCCATCCCTTGAAGGTATAGACAATCGAGGGATCATATATGTTCTTGACTTCGATTTTACCCCGATCTTCAATAGTCGTCTGAGGCGTGATTACCCCTTCCTGAAGCCCCGCAGCCGATACAAGAGGCTTAATCGTTGAGCCAATCGGATAGCCACCAGATGCGACTTTATTAAAGAGTGGTTTGTCGGGATTATTTACCAGCTCAGTGTAATCTGCCTGCTTGATACCCTTAGAGAACACGTTTGGGTCATAGGTGGGGATATTTACGGCTGCAAGAATTTCTCCCGTCTTTGGATTCATCGCAACACCCGCTGCCCTCGTGCTGCCTGCGGCCTGCATATATTTCGTGAGGCTCTCTGCAAACACCTTCTCTAACCCAAAATCGATACTGAGCCGCAACGAATTGCCGGGTGAAGAGTCTTTGCTGGCCAGCACTTTGATTGGCTTGCCAGTAGAATCGACTTCTGTCTGCTCGGCACCATCCTGACCACGCAGATCGCTCTCGTAGGCGCGTTCTATACCCACCTTGCCAATGTAATCCGTTTGCTGATACGTCTGATGCGCCTTGAGATCCTCGGCCGATACGCGCCCGGTGTAGCCTAAGAAATGTGCCAGGTATCCCTGATCAACATACTCCCGAACAGGGTTGGTTTCGAGATTTATTCCCTGTAGATCATCTATTTTTTCTTCGATCGCCAATGCAATGTCTCGCTCTACGTTTGGCTGGATGAGCTCTGGAGAAGGAGACTGGCGACCGTCTTTTTCGACCTGTTTCTGGATGTCTTCTGCTGGACGCTGCAAAATTTGACTGAGCGTCGCATATATCGGTTCGCGATCCTGAGCCTTTTTAGGCATACGAGCCGGCACAGCCACGAGGTCGAAGTTTGCGACATTACGCGCTAGAAGCGTCCCGTTGCGATCATACATAGCGCCACGAGGTGCGCGCAGCACTGTCTGTCTGACGCGGTTTCCATCTGCCAAAGCTTGGTAGCGTGAGCCCTGAAAAATCTGTAACTGAATAAGTTGCCACAGCAGCAAGATACCCACACACACCACGGCGGCAATAAACCAGCGTACTTGTTTTGGCTGCAAAGCACTCTCAGCTGCCGTCGCTTCCCCACTGCCCGGGAGTACCGCCTGCGACCATGTCTCGCTGTCCTGCATGGCCAACTCGTGCTTATTGCGTGGCTTTCTAAGACTCAGCCGACTCGTTGTATTACCAAATATCGCTCGCTTGATAAGGCACCCCTCCTAATTACTCAACACGCCTGTCTACCTGTTTGGTAGTCGATACGAAGCGGTTGATTCGCGTCCAGAGAGAATAACATAGTACCCGAACGCGATACCGATTACATTATACACGGTCTCGACAGCAATGCGCAGTGCGAGGGATTGCGCGCCAAAAGCGAGCGCTGACGAAGACATACTGAAAGTCACCGCCAGATTGTAAGCTAATGTCACACAGATCCCCAAAACTACTGAGAACCCCCCGCGGCTGGTGTCAGAATCGGCGGCTTGACGCAATACAACTTTGCCAACCAATACGATCAATAAGCAGGCGATGATATGTGTGCCAACCGGTGCTAGTGAAGCAGACTCCAGAATAACGCCCATCGAAACAGCGTACACTGCAAGGTCAGAAAAACTCCATCGATTCAGCAGTAACACAATTGTGATGATGGCCATGCTTGGCACCACTACATTCTGCCCAAGTCCATGCAGAGCTAGTTGGACACAGGCCACGAAAAGCGCCAACAAACAAATCCCAGCTCTGCGCACTAGTTTTTCACCACAAACACTATCTCCAGGCGGTTGAAATTGAGCGGCGATTGTACACTTGCGGCCTGGAATACCTCATTATCAGATTGCGCCACTGACTGCACACTGCCAATCAGAAGTCCTCTTGGAATCTTATCCGAACCAGCAGTCAAGACATTCTCTCCCTGATCGATCTTTTCGCTTTGGGCGATCTGCTCAAAGCGCAGCCCACTCCCCAACTGGCCGCGAATGATACCACGTGCTCGTTCGCTCTGACCGATAGCTTGCACCCGGAACTCTGGATCCGTAAGCAAAAAAACCACAGCTGAATGGTCTAGCACCCGCTCGACTTTACCGATGAATACACCCGAACTCACAACTGCCTGATCAGTCGAGATACCATCCACGGAGCCACGATCAATAACCAACGTATGCCGCACATTATCTGGCTCATACGCAATCACACTCGCGCCAATCAAGCTCAGCCCCTGTTTCTTCTGGAAGTCTAGCTGCTCTCGCAAGAGTGAATTTTCGTGCTCGGCCTCGCGCAAACGACTAATCTCCGCGGCCTGCTCTGATAGCTTATTTTGCAATCCACGATTCTCACCCGCCAGTGAACCGAGAGAGGTCAGCGTATGCCAGCCATCGCCAATACCTCGAAATGCCCCAGATATCACTCGCGTAATCGGAGAAACAATCCCGTCCAGCACAATACCGACTGGTCGCCAAAGACCCGTCACCTGCAGAAGTGTAATCAGGCCGGCTACACCTAGCGCAACAATGAGCGAAATACGTATATTACGATGCTGCATTCCTGTACCCTCCTCAGGTTATCATTTCGTCGACGCCTACCGTGGCGTTTTTTCGTACTGTGTCGTAACCAAGACATCCTTCAGGACATCAATATCTTCCAGTACAGCGCCGGTACCACGCGCTACTGCAGTCAATGGATCATCCGCGATCACGACCGGCATCTTAGTCTGTGCCGCTAAGAGTTTATCGAGACCGCGGAGAAGCGCGCCACCACCCGCAAGGTATACTCCCTTGTCCATAATATCTGCAATGAGTTCCGGCGGTGTCTCCTCTATCGTATCTTTCACAGCGTTTACGATTGCCTTCACTGACTTCGATAACGCAGCTCGGACTTGATCGGAGTTGATGATCACTTCTTTCGGTAAGCCGGTCACGATATCACGCCCACGGATCGGCGCCTCGAGCATAGTATCAAGGTCAGTTGCAGAACCAACTGATATTTTGATTGCCTCAGCTGTCCGTTCGCCTACTTGCAGATTAAACTCTTCCTTGGCATAAGCAATGATGTCTTCGGTCAGCTCATCGCCAGCGATACGAATCGAACGCGAAGCGACAATGCCACCCAGCGAGATAACCGCCACTTCGCTGGTACCTCCACCGATATCGACGATCATACTCCCTGCAGCATCATGAACTGGCAAATCTGCGCCAACGGCAGCAGCCATCGGCTCCTCAATGAGATAGGCAGCTCGCGCCCCGGCATTCATCGCAGCATCTTCGACGGCGCGCTTCTCAACTTCAGTAACCCCAGATGGAATACCAATAACGACGCGGGGACGTGGAATAAGTACGAAGTTGTCTTTGTGTACTTTATCAATAAAATACTTAAGCATCTGCTCGGTGACTTCGAAGTCAGATACTACCCCATCAACCAGCGGACGGTTTGCCACAATATTTGCGGGGGTTTTACCGACCATGCGCTTCGCTTCATCGCCAATGGCCAGAATCTGCTTGGTCTTGGTGTTGATTGCAACTACACTTGGCTCGTTAATGACGATACCTTTGCCGCGCAAATACACCAAAGTATTAGCCGTCCCCAAGTCGATACCGATATCGTGAGACAGCCGCCCAAAAAATTGCGAAAAAGGAAGACGGGGCAGTTGCATGCTTACCTTTCAGTCTACCTGTTATCAGGAGGCGCTTCAAGGTAAATGACTTTTGTATTAGATAACCATCTAGCAAATAGCCAAGACATACGACTAATTGTGTATTTCTGTCTCGAGGGTTACTGCCAGTTCCTCAAACCCGAGATTCTTATAGAATCCTACTGCACGAGTATTCTCAAAGTATGCCGTGACGCTAATTCGAGTTGCCTTATTCTTGCACCACACACAGAATTGTTTAATTAACATCTTTCCGACCCCCTTGCTTCTGTGCGCTTCAAGAACCAAGATATTATCAATATTAGCTACTACCACATTAGATCGAGTTGAGTCAGGTTTTCCGATACTTCCAGCTAAATACCCTACGATCTGATTACCTTCCTCTGCAACAAAACAAACTTGGTCTTTGCCAGAAATTTTTTCCGTAAAATACTTTTCGCCTATTTGGCTAAGCGGCCATGTATGATCAAGCAGGCTATCGAATTCATGATCGTGAGAAAATAATTCTTGATTCAACTGCTGAATAAAGATGAGGTCGGGCAGTTTGGCTCTTCTTAATATCATCCCAACATCATATCAAAGCACTCTCTATAAATGCTACAGGCACGATACTCACTTCCCTAGCTGCAAGATAAACCAAAATGCAACCGCATTATTGAGCATATGCAGGAGAATGCCAGGATAGATACTCTTACTCCGACGAAATAGCCACACCAATAATAGCCCAAGTACAAACGTATAAATACCGACGTTTAATTGCCCGTGCAGCCAGCCAAAAGCAGCTGATGACACGACGGCCGCTGCCCAGGTCGGCAGCTTTGCATCAAGTGCCTGAAACATAATGCCGCGAAAGATCAATTCCTCAAGAATGGGCGCTATGAATACCGCAGCCACGAAGCTTGCGATAACTGCCCAGTGCGTTGTGCCAAAATTGACCACCTCCTGCTTCTGGCTCAAATCCGTCGATGGGCTAAATGTCTGAATTGCCGTGAAAAGTACTACAACCACGATTGCCTGCAAGATATAGAGCCCCAGAACGGCAAATACCCAGCGCCACTTAAAGCCAGCTAAACCAAGCTGCGACACAGTGGCCTTCCTCAGACGCATCAGTCCAAGCACAATACCTATTTCGACAATAAGCGCCGCTACGTATTGAACAAATGCGGCAAACGGATCGTCACGTAAAAATATCCGACCAGCTGAGCTAGATATGAAGCCAACTCTACCAAGAAAGTAGGTCCATATAGCAATCCCCAGAGGAAGCACCGATAAGGCTAGGTAAGCGACGAGTGCATCAAAGGGTCGCCACGGAGTAGCGGATGAGCTAGCTGACTTTTGAGGTATCTGCGCTCGCTTCATGAGCTCATCACACTACTTCCAAAGACGTGAGATATCAGATATAGCCACCAGAATGCCTAGACCCATCAAAGCAAAGAACCCCACTGTGTGTGCCCACGTTTCGTGATTATCCTTGAGTGGCACACCGACTTTGCGGAGCAAAATGACCGCCAATCGACCGCCGTCAAGAGCCGGAATAGGCAGGCTATTGAGAATGCCGAGTGAGAGCGAGATGGACGCCAAAAGCGCCACGAAGTAGTCCCAGCCAAATTGCACGATCTGCGGCGCCGCAGCAGCGATGCCGATAGGCCCGACTAGCCCGTCATCAACCTGAGCCTTCGTGAAAATGTGAGCTATTGAGGAGAAAAACATTGGTAATGACACTGCTATCGTCTTCCACATAATTACCAGGCCAGCTACAGGAGCAGCCCAGAGTGGATATTTCTGACGCTGCTGAGAGACCGCCGCGACGCCAAGAATCCCCTTGTCTGGATCACTTCCCAGGGCAACTGTTTGCTTTTGCTCCGTCCCCTCGTGCACATAGGTGAGCTCGACTGTCTTACCAGCTCGCTCCCGCGTCGCTTCACGAAGGGCGGTCTCGGTCTCCGGCCGCACGCCATCTATCTGGATAATCTCATCACCATTCACCAGCCCGGCCTTACTCGCTGCGGACTCAGGGTTCACTTGATACGCGATCAGACGCTGAGGGCCCGCAGCAACAGGCCGCACCGAGCCAATCGACGGGAGGTCAAAGGGAAAGATGTTGGCCATACCGACCGCACAGAGTATCGAGAAAAGCGCCCACGCAATCAAGAAATTCATCGCTACACCCGCCATCAGCACCTTAGTCTTCACCCATACCGACTTGGCAGCAAAGCTCGTCGGCGTCTTGCTCTCATTCTCCTCACCCTCCAGGCGCACGAAACCACCCAGCGGAAGCCAATTGATGGTGTACTCAGTACCTCCGCGCTTGAATCCGAAAGCTTTAGGAGGAAACCCAATACCAAACTCATAGACTTTAATGCCATTGCGTTTTGCAACGATAAAATGACCGAACTCGTGTGCGATCACGAGTGCCGAAAAAGCCAAGATGACAAGAAGTATCATCCAAATCATTACTCTCTAGTATATACGAAAAAACATGAAAACCGGCTGAGACTTATGTCTCAGCCGAATGTGGAACCCCGGCAGGATCAATCACTTCCGGGTATTGATCGGGGCGCTCGAGATAGTACCCGAGCCATGGGCTATCAGGAACGACTGCAGTGGTGCGGATGAAATGCCGCGATCTGAAGCCTCCGCGCTTGTGGTGCTTACGCAATTTTGCCGCATTGAGCTGGCGGCGCGTCAGTCGACGCAAAATCAAGATTGCATCGATGATCTCCTCGATGTCACCGAGCTCAGCCAGCAGTTCATCTCTCTCAGTCAAGTCCGCGCGGGAAGCCTCGGTAGTCTCCTCAATGAGCTTTTCAAGGAGGTAACGAAGGTACTGCGCATCATCTTCAACTACTTCGAAGTCAACTTCATCACCATTGGCTATCATCTCTGGAACGATCTTGTCACGCACAAGTTTTTCATATCGAAAGGTACGTCGTTTTGTCATGCAGGCATCATACCAAAAAAGCCCCATGAAGGGGCTATTTATTAATTTTAGAGTCAAATACTAAACCGTCATGAGCTCTTGTTTCTTTTCATCATGTAGCTTCTGAGCATCAGCCTGATATTCGCGAATGAGCTCATCAAGCTGCTTCTCAGTCTTGAAGTACTCATCTTCGGGCATACTGCCGTCTTCCTTGCCCTTCTTCGCGTCCTTCAGGCCATCATGGCGTGCATTACGCAGGCTAATATGGCACTCTTCGAGCTTCTCAGCGATTAGTTTGACAAGGCTCTGGCGGCGCTCTTCAGTCATCGCTGGCATCTGCATACGCACCATTGTCCCGTCAGTTGCTGGACTTAAGCCCAGGGCCTCATTCTCGCGAATAGCCTTCTCGACCGCAGCTACATTTTGCGTATCCCAGACTTGGATCTGAATAGTCTTCGGGTCTGGCGCAGAGACAGTCCCGACAGCCTTGATCTGCATTTCTTGCCCATAGACATTTACTGGCAAAGAATCAACCAGACCAGGATGTGCACGACCAGCCTGTACGTTCTTCAGCTCACCATCGAAGTGTTCGATGGAGGCTTTCATAAGTGTTTCGGTAGATTTGAGGATTTCTTGCATACTCATATTGTACGCCGATTACTGACCGAGTTCGAGGCGCGTGAAGCGGCGTACAACGATGTTTTCACCAAGCTTGCCGATGATACTCTTCACGTATTCATCTACGGTCATTGAGTCGTCCTTGTAGAAAGGCTGCTCGAGCAAGCAAATGCCAGCGAGCCATTTGTCGAGCTTGCCTTCAACAATCTTGCCGGCATGCTCGGCTGGCTTACCTGATTCTTTGACTTCTTCTTCGAAGAGGCTCTTTTCTTTGGTCATGACGGATTCTGGGACTTCATCACGCTTCACGTATTGTGGGTTGATAGCAGCGATGTGCAGTGCAAGCTCCTCGACGAGGTTCTGGAAGTCTTCGGTCTTCACGACGAAGTCAGTCTCACAGTTCACTTCTACGAGTACACCAATTCGTCCACCATGAACGTAGCTCCCGATCATGCCCGCGCTCGCGACGCGATCGGCCTTCTTATCAGCCTTCGCCATACCTTTTACGCGCAGGATTTCTTGAGCCTTTTCGATGTCGCCATTGGCCTCTGTAAGCGCCTCCTTGGCCTGCATCATACCGGCTCCAGTCATCTCACGTAGCTTCTTGATGTCTTCAATTGACATAGATTTTAACCCTCCTGCTCTTCGTTTTTGTCTGACTTGGTCTTGGCGTCATAAGCCATGCGGCCCTTGCTAGCTGCGGCAGCTATGCGGTTTGTGATGAGTGCAACTGATTTCACAGCATCGTCATTCGCCGGAATGACATATTGCACACCTTCTGGGTTGGCATTTGAATCTGCCATGCCGATTACTGGGATCTTGAGATGGTTTGCTTCCTTGATCGCAATTGTCTCGCGTGGGATGTCGATGACGAAGAGTGCGTCAGGAAGTTGAGTCAATTCTCGAACACCATCAAAAGTCTTAGAGAGCTTCAGGATCTCTTCATCAAGGAGGAGGCGCTCTTTCTTAGTAAGGCTATCCCAACTCCCATCCGCCTTCTGAGCTTCGAGTTTCTTGAGGTGACGCACACGACTCGATATTGTTTGCCAGTTGGTGAGCATGCCACCGAGCCAGCGATGTGTGACATACGGCATACCAGCGTCTTGCGCAGCTTTTTCAACAATTGCCTTAGCCTGTCGCTTCGTCGCGACAAACAATACAGTCTTGCCTTGCTCAGCCAGTTCCTCGACAAACTTCTCAGCCTGCTTGAGCAGCGTCTCAGTCTGAATCAGATCAATAATATGTACTCCATTGCGTGCAGAATGAATGTATGGGGCCATCTTTGGGTGCCAACGCTCAGTCTTATGACCGAAATGAGCACCGGCCTGTAGGAGCTCCTGAAGTGCGCCTGCACTTGGAGCAGTAGTTTTTGCGGCTGCCTTCTTAGGCGCCGTCTTGGATGTAGTTGCCATATATAGCTTCCTTTTCTCGTAGTAGCTCTTCCCAAGCGGGAGGAAG
>CAYMMM010000012.1:0-24784 GCA_964391595.1 uncultured Candidatus Saccharibacteria bacterium
AACCCCGGGCCAGTTTCCTGGGCCCGGGGTTCGAAAGAAGACAACTTGGTGGAGCTAGGGAGACTCGAACTCCCGACCTCTTGCATGCCATGCAAGCGCTCTAGCCAACTGAGCTATAGCCCCGTAAGAACCACACAATTTTGCCTGATTATTGATATTTTATCAAGTAAAAAGCGAACCGGTGGTACCCACTAGGGGTACCACCGGTATAACGGCGATGAGCTATGCCGCGAGGAAGACAGCTTCGAGTGGCTCCTTCAGGAGGCCCTTCTCGTCGAGGAACTTGAGGACCACCTCCTTCAGCTCGTTGGTGAGCTGGCGAGAAGCGATGTCCTCGATGGGCCAGTTGACCTGGTGGGCGATGGCAGACAGGATGTGCCGCAACGCCACCGGGTAGGCGTCGAAGGTGGACGCCCAGAACGCAGCCCAGCAGTCGAGATTGCAAAACGGCTCCCAGGAGGACCCGTAGGAGAAGAGCGGGCGCACGCGTCCGGTCTTCTCATCGACACGCTTGCGACCGCAGTGCTTGCACTCGATAGCGTTGCGCTCCACCTCTCGGGTGAGCGCAACGCCCTTGAAGTACACCGCCCAACAGCCGTTGGCAGCCTGGGGCTTGTAAGCCACGTGGCATCACTTCCTTTTCTCGTCGATTGTCAAAACTGGCAGAGTTGCCAGATTCGCACACTATACTCTAAAAATAGTATTTTGTCAATATTTATGAAGCTGTCGCTCTGAGTACGACGTGCTTATGTGATTGCTTCAAAGTCGTGCATGCGCCGAACTCTGCCTCGAGTGCCCGTTTCACCCACGGCTTCAAGCGGGCTTCAACGACGATCACGAGCGATCCTGTAGCTGTGAGGCGTATGTAGCTCTCCTTAATCATCGATTCTACAACTTCTCTGCCGCGGTGTGTAGGAGGATGAGAAACGATCAAATCATATCGGGTGTCAGTGGAGAGGTCTTCGAAGCCAGCACTCGAGATGAGCTCAATATTCGTGAGATTATTTGCTTCTATATTTGCACGTGTTGCCTTGATGGCGCTCATATCACTATCGAGCATAGTTACGTGCGCCTGTGGATTTCGTGCGGCGAGCCAAAGCCCCATGGCTCCCCAGCCACAACCCCAATCAAGTGCTCGCGTATATCGCTCGTCTGAAACTGACTCAAGTAAAAGCTGAGTGCCCTTATCCAAACCCTTTGGCGAGAAAAGATCCGGACGAGTTGAAAAATTAACCGTCGTTCCCTCTACTACAAATTGCTGACTTACCATTCGAGCTCCTTGCCCCCAATGATCAGATGAGTCTTCTCGGAATCGATACTATGCTGATCGAGCTTCTTGTACACACCAGCGCGCGTCAGAATGCGCTTCAGTCGATCGACAGCCGCTTGGTTGTCGAAGTTTGTCCGTGCTGCCCAACGCTCCGCAGCACGACCCTTGATAATGATGCGGTCCTCACCGTCACGATCCAGATACCAGTCGGCTACATCATCCATCGTCACTTCAATTGCAGCCGTATCGTCTTCAGCCTCCTCCAGCTCCGGTGCGGCGGTCACCGCCTGTGCCAAGCTGCCAAGGAGCGTGTCCAGCCCATCATGTTCGCGTGAAGAAAGAAGTAGAATGTCGCTCGCATTGAGCTTCGCAGCCTTCGCGAGGCTTTTGCGATGCTGCGCAACCATGTCTGGGTCGACAAGTACTGTCTTAGTAAGTGCAATAACTTGCGGCCGTTCAGCCAGCACCGAGCTATAAGATTTGAGCTCATTTTGCAGAATAGTATAGGTAGCCACCGGATTATCGCCTGCTGCGTCAATCATGATAAGCAGCACACGCGTACGCTCGATATGCTTCAGGAAAGTGTCACCAAGTCCTTTGCCGGAGCTCGCGCCTTCAATGAGACCAGGGATGTCTGCAACCACAAATTCGTGCTCGTGATAGCGCGCTACGCCAAGCTGTGGCGCAAGCGTCGTGAAGGGGTAGTCGGCAATCTTAGGTTTAGCACTCGAAATGACCGAGAGCAAAGTAGATTTGCCGGCATTTGGCAGCCCGACGAGGCCGACGTCCGCGAGCAGCTTGAGCTCCAGCGTAATCTCGTGCGCATCCCCTGGCTCACCAAGCTCAGCAAAGCGCGGCGCCTGATGGGTCGCTGTGGCAAAGTGTGTATTCCCAAGACCACCTCGACCGCCCTGGGCGATGACTGCCTCCTGACCATCTTCGGCAAGGTCCGCAACTATGCGATCCTCAATGCGGACTAGCGTCCCAGGTGGCACTATCAGTGTCAGGTCCGATCCATTCTTGCCATGACGTTTGTTTGCACCTCCTGGACCACCATCTTCGGCCTTCCAGAGATTCGACGTACGATACTTCGCGAGCGTACTTGAGTTGTGACCAGCTCGTAACACAACATTCCCTCCGCGGCCACCGTCACCACCATCAGGTCCGCCCTTCGGCTGGTGTCGGCTACGCAGGAAGCTGGCTCGCCCATCACCACCTTTTCCGGCAGCGATGTGGATTGTAGCTTCATCAACAAACATATTTTGACATTCTAGCAGAAAAGTGGTAGATTATCAATCTATTCGCACCTATCCTTCCACACTCGAGGAAATCGATGCATACCTTCCTGCAGTTTTGCACAACAATCGGTCTGCTACTGGCGGCGCGCTACACATTCACTCCACTGCGCGCCGCACTCAGAAAGGATATGGGGACTGCCCGTCAGATAAAGTTGATCGTTTCACCAGAACCTATGTCTTTCGAGGAAGAAGAAGCCATCAAGCGAGCCGTTGCCTCGACGCTTACCATTGTGCTCATCGCATGGGGCATCCTCATGGCATGGCTGACCTACTTCTTCGCCGGTCTACTTCATACGACCATGGGTCGAGGCCCTCTTTTTGTCGTAGCCCTGGTTGCAACAGGAACTTTGGTCATCAAAGATACTGCTGAAGAGGCCACCATTGGCCGCAGCTGCTTCTTTGGCTCAAGACAAACGCTACGGGCATTGCCCATGACTTCGAAATGCGTGTATGTCGTGTGTGTAGTCACTTATCTGCTGGCTGTTGCAGTCTGCTTGAACGCTGCTGGATTCTTCCCAGTATTTGGAGCCCTCATCTGAGGGCTCTATTCTTGTATTATGCCCGACAAAATAGTATGGTATGTTTCAGTTCTCGTACCTATCTCAAGGAGACAACAGATGTTATTCTGGTTAGCTTTAAGCGCAGGCGATATAGGCAATCTATACCTAGCCGCAGCTCGGCTTAGGTTACGAGGAAGTATCTGGCTGCAATACTGGGTCATAGCCTCAACGATTGTGTCAGCGCTCGCCGTAAGCCTTCTCATCCTCACAGCCACAGATGCGCCACACGACTTCTGGGCATTCCTGCCTACATTCGTCATCGTGTGGACCATGATCGCTTTGATTACCGCTTCCTCCATTCGACCACACTGGAGCACCATCCTCGCAATGCGGAAGCAAGATGCGGCCAATCAACGCAGGCTTCATGAGCTGATCGACCAGGTAGCCACAGCATGAGCACGTTCGCCTTCTGGTTCTACGCCGCCTGCATAGTGCTTGGGGGTTTCTTGACTAAGTTCTGTGTCTCGCGGATTCATGACAGCTTCCAAGATGACATCCCGCCTGCGCCGTTCTTTGGCAAAATGGCCGCATACAATCGTAATCGACGTAACGCACTCTTCGGGGCGTGCTTGCGAGCAGTCCCGTGGATTCTTGTCGGAGCTTGTGGACTGGCACTCACGATGATTGGCGCAGTAGCGCTGGCTCTGGTAGGGAGCGGCTACCTCGTCGTGGGCTAACTACACTCGGCTATTCAGTATCGTCTTCGATCTGAGTAGCCGGTTTTTCATTATGTGTATCGCTGTGCGTGTTCGTCCGCTGTGACTTCTTGAGCTTCCGCGCCTGCACGAGAGCCGATAAGGCGAGCAAGAGACCAAGTGTGATGGTCGTCGCCACAATGACCTCTATGGCAGTCAAGCCAACTTTAGCCTGCACGAAAGGATTGCAAGTAATGGAGTTCCCAGCGCTACCGTCTGGCATACAGTGGAGAAAATATACATCCTGAGCGGGGCGCAGATATGCCACCCAGATGGCGAAATATATGGCGAGCTCGAAGCCAACCAAAAACGCTGTTACGAAGAGGCGATAGAAGAATTTCTTCATTTGCCGTAATCATAGCAGCGTTTTTTGGATTTGCAAGCACAAGCAGTGCCGATAGCCTAGATTGCGATGGCTAGTAGATGTATTTGAAGTGACTTGCGTCGGTTGTACGATAGCTTACGCGACCCCAGCCGCCACCGTTACCCCAGAAGTTCATTTCTGAAATCGTAACCGTACCATTCCCGACACTCTCTACGAATGCGACATGGTTTCCGTACTCCCAGGCGACTGCGCCTGGACGAGGGGCGGTACCGACCGCGTAGCCAGCCGCCTGTGCGCTGTAGAGCCATGAGCTAGCATTTCCCCAGTTTGATGGGACAGCTCGGCGATTTGCTACATACCATGTGCAGTATCCGTATGAGTAGCCGTTTGCGCCACCCGAGAAGCTTGCGAGCGTTCGAGTTGTAGGAGATGCACTCGCCACACGGCTTACTACGCTCGGTTTTGGTGCAGGCTTCACGCCATCTGGAATGATGATTTTCTGACCCGCGGCCAAGGGCTTACCTTCGAGCTGATTGTAGGCATCGATGAGGTTAGCACTCGCCTGATATGTCTGCGCGAGGGCATCAAGCGCATCACCATCTTTGGTGGTGTACAAAATACCATTCACTGGAAGCACGATGAGCTCTTGACCAGGCTTGAGCGTGGCGTCCTCTGTCAGGTTATTCGCCCAGAGCAACGTATCAGAGGTGACATTAAACTGTGCGGCGATAGTACTGATGGTATCACCAGCCTTCACGGAATAGTTTGTGATACCTCGCTTAGTAGCTGCAGAGGCAGCAATTGGCGAAATCTTCGAGAGAAATCCATCACCGGTCGTAGCGAGTTGCAGCTTGCTAGCCGCATCATCAGCTGCTGCCTTGATGTCTGGAGCGATTACGAGTTGCATCTGATCAGCCAGGATAGCCCCAGAAGCGAGCATTGTCTGCTTATCAGAATCCTGACCACCTAGCTTAGAAGGCGTGTGTATACTGTCTGCCTGTATCTTACCGGCCATACCGATAATGATCACGAGGGCAAGCAGTAGCACATGAGACGCATAGCGCCACACTCCACCATCTTGTATTGATTCTGTAACCGTTGCCGGCAAACGCTTCAGCGTTGCAAGCAATGAGTTGCCATTCCCCTTTTGGCTATTCGGTTGCGTGTTTGTGTGAGAAGAAGTCGGTGCGACTCCCTGAGCCGTCGCGAGACGCGAGGCGAGCGGGAGGCTCTGGCTTAATCTACTAATACGCGATCCTTTTTGCGCCAGCTTAAAGATTGTAACGTGGTGGAGTGATATTACTCGCTCCTACGCCAATCTGCTGTATAGTGCGCAGATTACTGTGCGATTCTTTCGTCTTTTTGCGATGATCAACCCTTACCGGGCTGAAATCCGCAAAAACATAAGACACATCGACCTTTATTACTTATATGAAAATTGAGCGAAAAAGTTGTGTCCTTTATCTGAAAGTGCAACAGGAGTTTTCTTGAAGAGACTGGTGAAAGATAAGGAATCCTTATCTGTACAAGAGCATTTTTACTGAGTCGTAAAGACGCCCTCCTCACAAGTTTTCAAAAAAGCTACGGGGGCTATACTAACAAACCACCCCTAGCGTGTCAAACCTTGACATAAGCACTATAGGTAGGGCTCATTCAGGTAGAGTGGATAACTTTTGTATGCAGTTCTTGAAGGGATCGATAATCTTGTGGATAAGATAAAAAGCGATTACCCCTGGGGTAATCGCAAAAAAAATGTTTATCGGTGCCCACCCAAGCTTTGCTGCGGAGTAGGGCTTGAAGGCACATCGGGCGCCTTGCTTGCGATCACCACCAAGAACAAGCTTGCGCGCATCAGAGAGGCGAAGAAAATCAGCATTACTGCGGAGAAGATGCCCAGTAGATCCCACCACTGAATTCCATACGTTACGTAGCAACCAACGAAACTCAACAACAGCAAGATTGCGGTAAAGCGAGTCATAAATACCGCGAACTTTTCAGTACTGGTCGAGTTGAGTACGAGAAAACAGTTCGCTGCTACGAGCACGGTAGTAGGCACAAGCAACATCACAAAAAACCACACGATTGCATCATGTGCGTTCGACATATTCCCTCCAATATAGGTACGAAAGATAGATGTACTATGAGCTATAGCCGCATGCAAGTCAAAAAATTAGATCGAAAGTGTTCGGCTCAGCCGCTGCAAGAGCTGCTCGCCTTTTGGCTCGGCGCCCACGATATCAAGTGCGAGATTCGCTAGTCCCATAGACGTGATGTCCTGGGGGCTCTTGAGCTTACCCGTGTGGTCTATGACGCGATTTACATCTGATGGTGCCACGAAGTCAATCTTTGGCTTACGCGCGAAGGGCAACTCTTTGTACCAATCACTACTCAGCGCCTCTTTAATCTCAGGTAAAGCGGAGCCACCACCGCATAGCAAGATTCGATTTGGCAAATGGTCTAGCTCGTCAAACTCAGACAATGCCAGCTCAACTCCCGAAATCCAAACATCCACATCCTTCGCGAGCGCCTCACTTATGTCTTTCTCTTGTGCCTTCTCCAGCTCCCCAGCTGAGTGTGCGAGCTTGAGCTCCTCGGCCTTCTCGAAGCCGATACCGAGTGTGCTGGCTATGCGCTTAGTGAAGCTCCGTCCACCGATCGCGAACATGCGCGTGCCGACGACTCCGCCATTATTGACCACTGCGATATCACTTGTACCACCTCCGATATCGATGAAAATGGCACTGAATTCAGTCGAGTCATCCGCCCCGACACTCTTGGCAACTGCAAACGGCTCGGCCGCGATATTTATGAGGTTGAGATCGAGATCGCGCGCCACTGTCTGGAGGGCACCGAGATGCACCATAGGGGCGAAAGCCGTAAAGACCGAAATCGTCACATCCTTACCCTGGAAGCCAATGGGATTTGTGATCCGATACCCATCGATCATCACATCGACCACCGCCGCATTCACAAGTTTCACCTGCACATCTTTAGCCCCAGTCTCCCATTCCAACTGCGAACGCGCTTTCTCAAAAGCCGCCCGCTGCACACGTTCGATAATGTCGCGCAGCTCTACCATGTCAATCTGCACCTCTGGCTTCGAACGACGATAGCTCACGCTCGTCGTCATGCCCTTCACCAGCTCGCCAGCGATACCGATGACGGTATTGCGTGCCACGACACCCGACGCTCGCTCAGCGATACGCAGCGCAGCGTCACAGTTCTCTACAACGCCCGCGATGTCGGTCACCGCACCAGACGCCATGTCGGTCAAACGCTGCCGTTGACGAGCCGCACCAATGATTTCGACTTGATCACCCTTCACTTCACCGATCAGAACCTTCACATACTCAGTCCCGATGTCGAGACTCACGATGTATGGGTCATCACTGCGATTCTTACGAGCCTTGCCCTTGCTTAATACGCCGCGCAGTTTGAGTTTGTTGAACTTTGGAAGTTTGAGTGCCATATACATGCTCATTCTAGCAGATTTGCAAACCTCATGCTTATGCTTGCTTCATTTAGTGAATTATTGTATGGTTACGCGTATGAGCTGAGCTGGGTCTCTGGAAACAGCCTGCTCTCAATGTGTTATTCGCACCTACCACTTCCCAGGGGGAAACATGACACAGGAACTCTCCGTCGTTCCATCACTACCGAGTGATCTGGAATCATCCGGCCATATGGGCCGCTCATCTGGCGACTGGCAGCCGTGGAAGCCCGCTGACAAGCTCTACACCCGGCCTTTCCGGCTGGTCTTCTGGCTCCTGGCGCTCCCCTTCGGGCTGCTCCTGGTGCCAACACGCAACTTCGCCGAAAAGCGTCCGCGGTTAAGCTGGCTGGTCTGGCTGTGCAACAACACGCCAAACGGCATGAGCATCCTTCGCGGTGCTGCCTCTGCCCCTGTCGTGGTGATCACCGCGACCCATCTCTGGGATCGCGAACCACAAGCGACGACCTGGTTCATTATCGTCATCGGGCTCTTCGCACTTGACGGCATCGATGGACCACTGGCACGCATGCTCGACCATGTGACTGAGTTCGGCAAGAAGGCAGATCCGGTGGTGGACAAGGTGCTGATGGCGGCTCTCGCCCTCGCAGCACCATCGATCATCTGGCATCTGTTGAACCCCACCATGGCCATCGCCGGCGCAGTCATGATCGTCTTCCTGCTCATCACCGAAGTGCGCGTCGCACAGACCAGCATCGAAAATGAGAGCATCGCCAAGGCCATCGGCCGCGAGATCAACGGCGCTTTCATGTCAGGCAAGATCAAGTTCAACCTCGAAGCCATCGGCTTCTTGGTAATCTACGGGTACTTCCGGTGGGCGCCGAGCGACCCGACTGGTCTCGTGATCGGTCTCGTCGCACTTGCCATCGCCCACACCTTCGCGAAGAACAGCCTGGTCGAGCACCAAGCCGAACTGTCCGAGACCCGCCGCCTCCGCGATGAGGCTCTCGGACAGAAATCCACAAGCGTCCACATCGTCAACGAGTAAGAAGGAGCGATTCATGCATCGAACCACCAAGCGCCTGTGCATCGCCGGTCTCGGCCTTGTAGCCAGCGTGGCGTTCACCCTGTTCGTGGGTGCCGCCATCGCTGCAGCTGCCGAGGAAGAGGCGGCCCGACGCGGGTACTAGCCCTCACTTCTGCCCGTCTGACTCTCCGGAGTCAGACGGGCATTGTCAATTTGATAACTTTCAGCTACACTCCATACTTATACATATTCGTACCTCTATATAGAAGGGTGGAACCACGTGACAAATCTCGTACTCCCACCAGCACCCGTGTTCGTTCTGGTCGGCCCACCACGCGTAGGCAAGAAGACCATGATCAGCCTGGCGCAAGAAATCTTTCCAATGCTGGTTATCGGCAAGAGCTTCACGACCAGCCAACAGCAGGCCGATGATCGCCCGGATCGATACGTCTTCAGCAACCGCGAAGCCATCATCGATGCACTGGCCGGCGGTGAGGTTTTGGAATGGTCGCAGTCGGGTGGCGACATCTATGCATCCTGCAGACCAGACCCGACCAAGCCAACAATTCTCGTGATGGACACCACTGGTGCCGCGCGCATCATCGCATACCACATTGCATCACTGCCCGTGATCTTCATTGGTGTCGTACCGATGGTTCGCTACGAAGATGACGATCGACGCAGTGCTGCGGAAAAGCAGCGATATCACCAGCAGCACCCGAGAACATTCGAAGCCGCGCGACTTGAGGTCCTACGGACACATTTGCGTGCCCGAGGTCAGGTAAGTCCCGAAGAAGCCGATGCGCTCATGCTCGTCGCGCACGCTGAGATGACCGAGATCCTGACGTTTTGGCCAAATCGGGCCGACACACACATCATCGAAAACGTCGATGGTCGGCGCGAAGAAGGTGTCGCTCAACTCGCGCGCATCATCCGAGACAAAATCGACGCCTGGCGAGACGCCTGCGACAATGAGCGCAATCGGTACATCGCCGAGCTTGAGAGCGAGAGCAGCAAGAAGGTTCCTGCCACGAAAGCTCCAGCTGAATCACGTCGTGGTTCAAAGGCCCCGGCACTCAGACGACCTCCACAGGCACAGTCGGTGAAGCCGAAGAAAACGCCCGTGAAGAAGGCTCCTGCCAAGAGGAAGACGCGATGAACGCCATAAGCGAAATATCTGGTCCCAACTGGTACCAGATACCAGCCAATGTCCTAGAGGTAGGCTGGCACGTCTTCGAGCCGGAGACACGAATCGCAAGCATGCGAATGGTGGAGACGGGGACGCGTCGAGTGATCTATGCCTTCACCCTCTCGGGTGGCTCACACCACGGCGCAACACTGATCACACCAGCACACTTCCGTCTACTCGCAATGGTCCCGAGCCCAGCTCCTTCGCCCCCATCACCTTGATGGGGGCGTTTCATTATTTTGGAATTTGGACAAAACTATTTATCGATAAGAGCGTAGACAAGCGTGCGCTCAGAAAAGGTAAAGTCACGTTGATTGAAGTTCCCGCTGCACGTGATGAGATTCAGACCCTGCCGCTTAGGATCGACTGAAAGCAAGAGCGAGCTCATATCTACCTGCGCATTCGGGAGTTTCTGGACTTTTACAACACTATAACTCAAGACTTTGCCGTCACCTCGCGTCAGTGTGATTTTTTGACCAGTCGCAACACTGCCGAGCTTCGTAAATATTCCTTCTTTACTCAAGCCCGTAGAGTGTCCGTCGATGAGCACTGCGCCCGCCCCTAAGCCTGGCTTGGCGCTGCTCTTATACCAGCCCGTGTCAAAGATATTCTTGGGGGCATCGAATGCACCCGAAGCGGTCAGCCCCAGCCCAAGCACACGTGCCTTTACCCCCAAGCTTGGTATCTGTAGATAGCGCGGCTCGTCGGGGGCAACCGCGTAATTTGTGTATACCGCTTCGCTCGGTGGAGTCTCCTCGGGTAGGTCTGCAGGCGTTATAGAAGGAGTTGTATTTGCTTGGTCAGCGTGTGCCACAGACTCGTGCAAGATCTGCTTATTTTGCAATGATGCTTTGATAATGAATCCCAGCCCCACGAGGTTGATGAGGATCGCCAGTGCGAAAACTGCCTGAGCAGTACGCTTCTTTGGACGCTTCCGCTTTGTGGCATGTGTTGTGTGCTGATGTTGCTTCTTGTGAGATATATGCTCTTTGTGGTTCTTAGCAGTGGGGCCCTCAGCCTTGGGAGGTTGCCCACCCGGCATAAAAGCAAGACTCACAGGTCTCAATGAAGGTTCTAAAACTTCCTCATGCTTAGTATTGTGTACATTGTATACCCGACTTGGCTGCGCAACACGTACAGGCACATCTGACGCTACTCGATTTGTATCTTTAGATACCCGAGGCGAATTGGACTCTCGAGACACACTGACCGAAGGAAGCTGTACTGCAGCGTAGTCCGCAGCAGCATCTGACTGGACTGGTTCGCTCTTGTGCTGGTTTTGGACAAACTGCTCATAAAATGCCGCTAGCCCATTCAAGCGCGAGAATACATAGCTGCGCTCTTCAGTGGACCAGAACGCGTGCGGATCATGTGGCACACGATGATGTTGCTGTCCATCAGCATTTTGCTGATACTTTTGTGACTGGAAGTCTGCCAAGCTGACCTCCTCAGGCTATGCACGTCGTCCGTACTTGAAGGCACCGAAGAGCACGAGCCCGATCGTCGCAAGACCAGTTATCAACTTCAGCGCGAAAACATTAGCCAGCATTGCAAACCCGGTCTTTGGCAAAGCTGGTACTGTTACAGCTGTGAGCGTGATGTCATTGCCATCACCACCTTTGTAGCTGATCTTGAAGACCACATCCCCTACCTTGAATGTTGTACCTTCGGTGAGACCAGAGAATTCACCATCAACCGGGTCGGTGCCTTTGTTATCAAGGATGGTGAACACATCGCCCTGCTTGGGCACGTAGCCGTTGATCAAGCTTGTCGTGAGCGTGCCGTCTGTTACATACACATAGGTGGTGGCTGACAATTGATCATAGCCCGTACATGCTGTAGTACCACCAATTTCTGCTTGGTATTCACCATACACCGAAACAGAGCCACCGGCGCTAATACATCCAGGTGACATACCTGGGGCAACAATTCCGCCCTCACCTACATACAGCGACTGGACTATAGAGCCGGCACCCTTGAGAACGCCAAGTCTCCCAACAGAACCATAACGATAAGTGCCGTTCGCCAAAATTGCTGTCTGATACTTATATGCCCGAATATCATCAGAAGGAGCATTTGCGCTGTAGCTAGTCGTCACAGGAGTGGTCTCATAGGTGCCGTTAGGTGTAAGGGATCCGTTCGCAGACGAATTTACCACAAGAGTAATATAGTTTCCGGAAATCACATTGATGTGATGACTACCTGTGATAGCCCCTGTTAGACGTACAGTGCCGCTTGAATTAAGAGCAGTATCCGCACCAAGGGTTATCGCTCCCGATAGTGTAAAGTCACTATCTGAACAATTTCGGTAGCCACAGGATGCCTCGACTATAAGCTGAGCATCATCGTATTGACTGAGCCCATTAAGCGTAAAAGGTTCCGTGATGGTCGCTGTCTTATCCTCTTCATAAAGATAGAATGACACGTAAGCCCCATCAGACACGATTGTCCCGCCAGCACTTGTGCCTAGAGAGGTCGGATCCCACAAATACACAGATCCAGCATTTACAGTCACTGTGCCGGTAAATGTATTTGCTTTTTGCAATGTTAGTGACCCAGCACCAGCTTTGGTAATATTTGCCGTACCACTTACTACCGAGTCAATTGCTAAGCCGCTAGACGTGTCGAGAGTAATGGTTTGATCCCCAGTTAAAACCAGGGGCGCCGTAATCCTAGGGTCAGCACTGCCCGAGGTAGTGATGCCCCCGGTGATAGTCATACTATTACCAGACACGGTGTAATTCATGACGTTAAAATTGCCAGAAAAAGTGATTGATACAAAGGTCTTATCTGTCAGATCATTGTTTGGAAGGTGTGATCCAGTTGCTGCCGTGGGAAAAACAAGCTCATCTGTGCCATCTTGTGCAGGGGGAACATCCCAGTTTGCGTCAGTTGAGAATTTTGTATCTCCGCCCGCACCAGTCCAGGTACTTGTAGCAGCATACGCCGACCGCACACCAAGCACCATGCCCAACATTAATGCCACAACAGACACGCCGACCATGCGTAACGCAAGCTTCATTCCCACACTCCTCATAATTGTTATCCCTAGTATACATAAGCAGTGTGCAATCCGGCAATGGTTATTAGGTCTTACTCGTACGCGATTATCATGAATTACCTTGACATGCCCCAATAATCCTTGTACCATGCCTGCATTCCTGACGTATCCAAATAGCAAAGGACGAACCTCATGTACACCGATCATCTCGATCTCGAGCAGCTCGCAGCAGAAGCGAGTCGACGCAGACAAGCCGCTCAGGTGGCAGCTGCACCACTCACCGAGCGCATGCTGGCGCGCGATCATGCGCAGATCCTGCACAACTTCGCTGGGCACGATATCGACTTCCTCAAGGAAGGCCATTACGACACGTCACTCTGTCGCACACAAGGACAGCTCGTGCTCATCGACGGTGTTGCGGTCTCACATGGCGCTTCTGGGCAAAGTTGTCGAGACGCGAATCCAAGCTGGGGTCTGTTCTATTTCTCTAGTGGTCACCAAATCTGGTCAGATCGTCAATTCTTCCCTATCTCGTGGCGAGTCCCTACCCGTCGTGACCTCGAAACTGCCCTGATAACCCTCTTCGCTACGCGTTCGAAGCCAGAGGAAGTATTGGTTGTGAAAGTCATGACAGCAGAAGACAAGGTCAACACCGAATGCCCCGTACGGCTTCGGAGCAAGTCTGCGCTGATATCCTCGCGCGCATAACGCTCAACCCACCTCAAAGGCGAGGCGGGTTTCTTTTTATATACTAACTAATTATTCGAGTACTGCCTTGATACGACGCACGCCAGCCGATGAGCTTTCTTCTTTGAGGATGCGGAAGTGCCCGAGCTCGCCAGTGCGCGACACATGTGGACCGCCACAAATCTCGCGCGAGTACCAATCGCCATCATTTTCGCCAACCGTATAGACTTTCACGACATCTGGATATTTTTCACCAAAAGCACCAAGTGCACCAGCCTCAAACGCGGCATCTTTCTCCATCTCGATGAAGCTTACTGGCAGATCTCGAGCAATCACATCATTGACGATCTTCTCAACTTCGGCGATCTGCTCAGATGTCATTTTATCTTGGTGCGAGAAGTCAAATCGCAAGCGCTCAGGAGTAATGTTACTCCCCCGCTGCATCACATGGTCACCAAGTACATTGCGCAGCGCGCGATACATCAAGTGCGTCGCCGTGTGATACTGCACGGTCTTAGCAGAGTGATCGGCCAACCCACCCTTAAACTGTCCGGCAGTTGCGGTACGCGAGCGCTCTTTTTGCTCATCAAGCAAACGATTGTATTCTTCCCGCCACTTCTCATCAATCGGCACACCTTCCTGCTCGGCTTCTTCCAGGCTCATCTCGGCAGGAAACCCATACGTGTCCGAGAGCTGGAAGATAAGTTTGCCCGTCAGTGAAGTACGCTTGCCGGTTGGTTTTGGTGGTCGCTGCGTGAAATCTAGCTCACTCGTACGCTTCTCAAACTCACGCAAACCACGTTCGAGCGTCTTACGAAACTGCTCTTCCTCGGCACGCAAGGCTTCGAGAACATCACTAGCTTGCTCGACGACCTCAGGGTACGCTTCCTTATATATATCAATGACTGTGGGTACGATTGCTGCCATTAGTCCCGACTCGATGCCGAGCTCAAGCCCGCGTCGAATTGCGCGTCGAGTCAATCGACGCAAAACATAGCCCTGAGCAGTGTTACTTGGTCGAATCCCATCCACCGCCATAAAGGTCGCGCCGCGCACGTGGTCTGCAATGACTCGCATCGCCGTCTCATTGCCTTCATATGACAAGCTCGAAATTACACTCAACTGCTCGACGATAGGCCATAGGAGACTGGTGCGATAGACGTCTGGGTTACCATTGACTGCTGCTGCTTGGCGCTCAAGGCCGCCGCCGAAGTCGATATTCTGATGACGCAGCGGCTCGAAACCACTCTCGGTCTTGATGTACTGCATGAAGACATTATTGCCGATCTCCAGGAAGCGTGGTGAATCGCTAGCGGGATGAGGTTGGCCATGGCTCGCGTCGTGATGCTCGTCGCCGAAATCATAGAAGACCTCACTATCTGGACCACCCGGTTCGCCTACTGGCATATTGGCCGGCACGCCAGCCCGACTCCACCAGTTTTCTTTTGCATCATAATAAAATATGCGCCCACCCTGCATGCCATCTCGATCGCCGTCTTCGCATGAACCGATTGCAACGATCTTAGCTTCAACACCTGCCGATTCAAAGAGTTCCTGCCAGATCTTCGCCGCATCTTCATCGCGCGGGATACCCAGCTCATCATCACCAATGAAAGCTGTCACGTAGAGCTTATTCGGGTCAAGACCAAGCTCGCCAGTCAAAAACTCCCAGAACCAACGAATTTGTTCTTTTTTGAAGTAGTCCCCAAGTGACCAATTACCAAGCATCTCGAAGAATGTCGTATGACTTGTGTCACCAACCTCATCAATGTCCTGCACACGAATACAGGTCTGCGAATCAACGAGCCGTGTCCCCTCAGGATGTGGTTCGCCAAGCAAGTACGGCACCATTGGCTGCATACCGGAGCCGGTGAAAAGCGTCGTTGGATCACCATCCGGCACGATGCTGGCACGCGGAATCACCACATGCCCTTGTGCGCACATGAAGTCTAGGTATTTCTTACGGATGTCATTCGCATTCATATCTGGAGATTATACCATCCCTGCATCATTTTTTACATTGACTATTTGAAGAATGCATGATTAAGTAGTATATACTCAATCGCACCTATACATGGAGGCATCGTGGATATCGGTGAACCCGTGCGCGAGGGAGAAATCCCTGCGCCAATTGAAATCGAAGAACCGAGTGAGGCGAGGCCGGGGTCCGCACCAGAAGAACCTGCTCCCCCAGCACCCGTTCAGCCAGACCTGGAGCCCGCACGATGAATGACATCAATCGAGCAAGAACAAGCTGGCTCAGCAAGCCGAAGGTCGTTTCGGCGATCATTACAGCGGCACTTGCACTCTGGCTGGTGGGTTTCAATACGCTCATTCCTGTGCTTGTGCTCGTAGCCGCGGCACTGCTCCGCAAGAAAATCGAGAAACGACAAGAGATTGCCACCAGTCGTGAGCTCTTCTTGTTTTTTACAATTGTCATCACCGATTTCGTCCGCTGGGTAATAGTAATACGCCCCGGCTCAGACGCACGCTTTGACTTCCCGCTGCTAACACCCTTTGCGGACCTCGGTGGCGGACAGCTTTTTATCGCATTCTCGTATGGGATGATACTTGCTGGACTAATGAAAGTCGGTATCTACGGCGATCATAGCCCGACAATACCAGAGAGCTTTCAACGATCACTGGATCAGCTCTTCCCAGACAGTCCCAAGAAGCTGGGGCAGGATGTGGCGAAAAGGAGTGACGATGTAATCCCCGACACTCCACTACGTGGCTACAAGTGTGGATTGATCCTCTACTGCCCAGCAGAACATCGCGTGTTTTTCAAAGGATTGCGTCAGACCGTAAATGCCGTTTCGGAGGCGAGTTGCAACCTTCTCGCACATGTGCCCGCCGCACATCCTGGCTGCACCTGTGGCTTCTACAGCCTCAAGGATCCTCGACAGCTGGTGATACACGGGTATATCTGGCACACCAACCAGCGCACCGTCAAGGAAGTACTGGAGTGTGACTACTGGGGCCAGTTCGTCGAGGGTGAAGACGGATGTCGCGCGCAATGGCAGCGCATTCTCGCCGTGCAGTTCGCACCATTCTGTACGCACTACAACAAAAAAGACACATGTTGTGATGATCCGCTTGTCTTCACAACGCACTCCCATCGAAACGTCCCCTACAAGCAGACTGATACGGATGCTTACCGTATACAACCTGTGTGCCTCAAGCACCTGGACGAATTCCACACTGGCCAGCCATCATGGTCCCTGCCAGATCTCGCCGCACTTGCTGGCGTCGAAATCGGCTGGCAAAACTGGGCTCCTACTTCATAGTGGGAGCTTTTTCATACTTTAACCCTGGATAAGCTTACTGAGGCTCGAATAAAATACACCCACAAAAATGAGCAAGATACCTAAAACTATCAAGACAATCGACAAGACTCCCCATGCCATTTTATTGTTAGACGAAGCACTGCCGATCGTGATCGGATAATTTCTGCTACGCAACTGACCAACGATGTCGTCTGCCTTGTTTGTCAAAAGATTAATATGTATATCCGCCGTCCGCAAGGTAAGCGATACGGCGGTAGCAGTGACAGTTATCGCTACACCGGCCGGGATCTCCCATACCTTGTTCAAACCCGCAAGCTTTATCCCTGTATCCGATACTGTCAGCTCCCCACCCGGCGAATGTGTGGCCGCAAACGAAACGGCGCCCTTACTCACATCAAAACCAGCGAGTTTAACCGTATAGCCTGCACTCTGATTCGTAGATTTCGCTTGCTGCATGAGGATTTTCCTTTATGTAATATATACTAACACCCTGCGTCGCAAAGGGCTTAGGAGCTCGAGACTTCGACCTTCAGCGAGTTCAGCACATCGACAAGCTTCTTATAGATAGCTTCGGCTTCGGAGCCATAGACATTATCTTTTGCTACCGCGCTGTTTGCGGACTTGATCTCATCTGCATAAGGAGTCTGATCCCCATATGCAAGTATCTTTTGCGAGAGCGAATCGAGCACAGCGATATCCGCGGCAACCAGGATTTTCTTATCTGCACCGTTAATGTCTTTGACGGTCGTCAGCATAAGTGCATACAGATGAGGGTTATAGCCATCATTCTGACGCTGCTGCCCTATCGTCGTGTAGCCGGTCCAGCCCTTGGCAGTCACGAGATCGACTTTGCGCCACTGAGCTGAGGCAGTATTTGAAGTGAAAGGAAAGAGTACTCTATTTTTGGTATCCGGCAGATATTTACTCGCCGTTGTCTCCTTCGCAGAGAGTAGCACTTCGAGATTTGTCACCATCGCCTGCTTATCTGCCGCCCTGTACGGACCACCGAAGATACTAAATGGATCTACGGTATAGCTCACTCCTGCCTGCGCGACATCATCAGTCTTCTGCCACGCAGTCACATCGATCGCCGTAATAGTACCGGTCCGCGCACCAGTCGGTTTGTCTTGAAACCCATCTGCTAGCGAGAACTGCCAGTATGCATAGCCACCCGTACCTACACGCAGATCTGGATTAAGCTGTGACTGCAATCGGTATCCGATCGGTGCCGTAAGGGTACTCGTCAGATAATTCTTTGTCTTGCCATCACTCGTAGTCGAAAATACTTGCTTCAACTGCATCGTGTCAGTGAGCAGTTGAGGAGTCGGTGTGGCAGTTGCCTCCACGGGAACTACAGCAGTATTCTTTTGACGCTCCTTATACCAGAGATAGCCTAGGGCACCACAGCCGATCAATAATACTACAATGAGCAGCATACTCGCTATTCGGCCGCCTCGCTTGGGTGGCACATTTGGAGGCGGAGGTGGCCCGACGGGTTGCGGAAAATCGGTGACATACTTTTGATTTTCTGGAGCAGGCGTATGCGGCGAACTTATCGAGCTCGGCATAACGACTGGTGCTGGTGTACTGAGAGTAGGGCGTTCGTCTGGTAACATGGCTATTCCTTATTGCACTGCCAAGGTTGAGAGTAATGTCTTAACGATCTTAAGGTCGGATAGCTGAAGTGCTTGGACTGTTTTGTCTGTATTGCATGCCCCACCTGAAGTGTCAAACTGGTAATACGTATCACCAAACTTGAAGATGCTTTGGTTATCCGGCTTTGATTCTGCAAAGGTTCCGGGCGCAGAAATAACCTGTTCATTCCCTTTGTGAGAAGTAAGGATACCGAGCGGCGCATCACTGGCTTGGCATTTATAGCCCCCGTCTGTCACGATTTTTCGCTCAGCAGCAATCAGTGAAGTGGATGAGAACTTAACCAAACTATGCACTGTACCATCCTTATCTTGCGTCTCACTATATGTGTAAGTAACCTTATTTGTGTCGCTCGTGAGCTTATATGTCAGGCCAAGCTCTGGGATCGAGCGCTTGCTTGCGCTATCTCCGACGAGCGTGGAACTTGTCGGCTCGGTCGTAGAACTCGCATTCACCTGTGCTTTTAGGGTCTCTTTGTCTGAATTGGCTTGCTTCAAGTCATCATTGAGCTTACTGACCTGAGAGCGGCTTGCGTAGTATAAGTACCCCAGTCCTACGGTCGCAATCATGAGCACCAGGGCCAAAATGAGCGCTCCTTTACCGCCACGTCTGGCAGGAGTGTGCGAGACGGGGAGGTTGTCCTCTTTCATCTCTGCTAGATCGTCCTTACTCTTATGCGCGTGCGCCGTAAGCTTCGTGGGCTCGGCACTCACTCCATTCGACTGGGGTTTCGCTGCTGCCTTCATCTCCGGCTCGGGCTTTGGTTTACCATTGACCTTCACTTGAAAACCAGAGCCAGAATGCTTCTCGCCATCCGCTACAAGCTTGTCGGGGAGATCGGCAACCGTCTTCTTCTCGGCTCGCTTATCGAGTTTGAAGTCATTATCTTCTTTTACCACGCCTTTGGGTTGTGGCATATAGGCCATTGAGCTTGCCGCGGAATCCGGAGCTGAGCTTGTTTTTTTCTCGTCGTCCATTGATGGTTCACGATCCTTATTACGCTCACTATTTTAGCATAAGCGAGATAAAGTCTCAGCGTTTTACGAGATTTTTAATAGTCACTAGCACATGATGCCGCCGCCAAGAACCGCATCGCCATCGTACACTACCGCGTGTTGACCAGCCGCCACACCTCGATGTGCGCCATCGAGCAAGTGAATCCGCCAGCCCGTTGCAGTTTGTATGAGCTGACATTGCAGCAGTTCGCCAAGATGACGAATGCGCACACGGTAATTCGTACCCTCCTCTACGGCCGACCACCAGACACACTCCTCAATATCGTAATGCTCGCGTCGTAACTTCTCGGGATCAGTGGTCACAGTCACTTGGCGCGTGAGAAGATCCTTACGAAGAACATAATACGGCGTCCCGCCGCCAATCCCCAATCCGTGCCTCTGTCCGATAGTGAAGAGCTCTACGCCATGATGCTGCCCGAGGACGGTGCCGGATTCATCCACGACTTCTCCGGAATGCAATTCTGAGAACTCTTCCAGAAAATCTTTGAGCGGTACCTTGCCTACAAAGCAGAGGCCCATGCTGTCGGGACGTGCTGCGGTCGGCAGACCAGCCGCTCGAGCAAGCTCGCGGACTGCAGGCTTGTGCAACTCACCGATTGGGAAAAGTGTATGTTGTGCAGCATCCTGTGGCATGCGATAAAGGAAGTACGTCTGATCTTTTTTCGGATCAACTGCCTGCATAAGTCGGGCGTCGTGCATGCGCGCATAGTGCCCGGTTGCGACAAAGTCTGCCCCATCGGCACGGCAAAGATCGTAAAATAATCGAAACTTTATGTCCTGATTGCAGAGTACATCGGGATTTGGAGTCTGACCTGCTTGATATGCTGCGACCATGACATCGACTACTTTCTGCCTGTATTGATCTTGGAGATCAAATATCTTCAGCTCGATCCCGAGATGAGCCGCAACGCTCTTTGCACTCCGCAGGTCATCCTCCCAAGGACAAATATTCCCCGCGATATCTCGCGTCCAGTTCTTCATGTACGCACCAACGACCGTGTACCCTTCTTTTTTGAGCAGCAACGCAGCAACGCTTGAGTCAACCCCTCCGGAGAGGCCGACATATACGACTTGTTTTTGTGGTGATAGAGAATGTGATGTCATAGCTAAAAATATTATTCACTAAATGCTTACTTAAAAGAAACCCGCCACCCCCAACAGGAAGCGACGGTTGGTTGATCTGGGGCATTCCGCCCCAGATCAACGACGTGTGCAGTGCATGGATGCTTTCAGGCACCAGGATACTGCAGCGAGAAGCATTCTGTGAGAATGCAGTCGATCGCGGGGTGGTCCGTGCACCCTCCGGACCACCCTTGTGCGAGACAACACTCTGCCGCCTATGGGTCGGCGCGACAGTGCGTTGTCAGTCTTATTCCATCACATGCAGCCTACGGCATGCAGTGCTTGATGGACGGTGGGGTCAGCCACGGTTTCCCCCCTGATACCGCGGCCAACCCCACCTGGTTTGAGTTTCTGGTCGCCGTCTTGCCGGCCCCCCTTCAACTCAAACGATCTTCTCTACGTACGTATTGTATTACGTATGCAAGGTGCGTACTTACGAAGAGTAATGATACGGGATCCAGTAAGCCATGTCAAGCAACAATCTCCTTACTGATATCGATGGGTGACACTGCTATATATGACCTTAACGAGTTCTGAACCAGTGATGTACACCCCAAATGGTGTAGCCCACCAGGCTGCTTTGCTCCAGCGATTATCAAATGAGGACTGATTCACGAAAGTGTAGTCTGCGCCATAGACGCGATCAAAAGTCATCATTGCTCGTCGCTGATGGTATGGCGATGTTACGAGGATGACAGTGCGAGCACGTAAATCGTCTACGAACCGTTTCGTATTCTCAGCATTTTGATACGTCGTACGGGCGTCCTCATCACTCAGAATTGCATCATCAGGCACACCCGCCCGTAGGGCTTGCAGACGCATTTCGTGCGCATTGCTTGGGCCGTTATCCATCGCGGCGCCAGAGAAAATGAGCTTAGGTGCCCAGCCCTGTTTGTAGAGCTCGATCCCTCGTTCTGCGCGAGTACGGGTCTGTCCACCTGAGACGACTACAATTGCATCTGCATGCTCAAGCTTATCTTGTGGTGAGAGGTAGAATGCAGACCCAAATACCAAACCGACAAACAAGCAGATTACTATAAGAAGACGAAAAAGATACCGACGTATGCGATAGCTGAGCTTGTATTTTTGTCGATGATGATGGTCAGAACTCATGCTACCTCTTGCGCGGGCACAGCACCGCAGGAGCGACTACACCCACTAAGAACATCGCAAAGATAACCGCAAATCCACACAGTATCGAGGGTATAGCGCGTAATGTTGTCGGGTCAATAATATTAAGTGCCAGAGTAGGAATTATAAACGAAGACAGACCCAAGCCAACACCCATGAGCCCTTTCGCTGTAGCCGCCGACAGCCTGGTATGCATTCTGCGATTTATCTGGATGAGCATCAAGGTCAGAGACACAAAATAAAATGCCGTATACAACACACCAAGTATTGGTTCCAGCCGATAGAGAGAATAATTACCCCCACACCACACAAATACTACACTCGAAGGTACGAGCAAGAACCAAGCTATGAATGCTGCTGCCAAAACCCAGAGTACGCGCTCGAGTCGAACCCCCAGATCGTCTTTAGAAAGCGCATTGATGAGTGCAGTTCCAAGAGGTATAAGTACCGCAGTTGCGATAAAGCCAAAGCGTGCCCAGACTTGCGATGAAGCTTCAGCACAGACCTGATATTCAGCAACCTGAAAGGCAGCCAAAAAGACGAGCAGTGCGACAATGATCGAAGCCTTGCGATCAAATCTGTACCGAAAGATGATCCATACTGCCGCGATCAGCTCGAAGCTGAAAGTCAAAAACATCACCAACGGCGAGAAGCAGGCCAAGGCGAGTTGCTTTGGGTGCTGCTTGTGCTTATTCATGGACTTATTGTACGACTTTTTTGATCGCTTTGGCGAGCGCACTGATATCAGCTTCGGTCGTGAGACGACCAAACGAGATACGGAGCGAGCTCTGTGCTCGTGCTGCATCGTAGCCAAGTGCCAGGAGTACTTCACTCGGTTCACGCGCAGATTCAGTGCAAGCAGCCCCAGTTGCGACAGCAAAACCAAGCGCATCGAGCTGTAGGAGGAGCGTCTCGCCATCTTTGCCCGCAAAACTTACATTGAGTGTATTGGCAAGAATGTTTCGCTCACCATTACGCTGCAGGCCGTCGATTTTTTCCAGCGCTCCCCAAAGTTTTTGCTGCAGTACTTCGAGCCGTTTGAGCTCGTCTTTGCGCAACTTTTCAGCTTTCTCAAGCGCTGTCGCAAAGCCGACGAGCGCCGGTACGTTCTCAGTACCAGCGCGCAATCCGCGCTCTTGTCCGCCACCAATCGTATGCGGAGTCAAGGGAGTGCCAGTACGCACGTACAGTGCAGCTGCCCCATGTGGCCCATATACTTTTGGCGAGCTCAACGTCATGAGATCTACGCCCAAACGGTCGACGCCAAGAGTCAAGAGTCCCGCTGTAGCAGATGCGTCGGTGTGAAAAATCAACGGCGTAGTCACACCGCGCGATAGGCGTTCCTCTCGCACACGTCGGATAAGTTTGCCGACTTCACCGATTGGCTGAATTATCCCTACTTCCCCTGTGACATATGCCAATGTAATCAATACTGTCTTGTCGGTAATTTTCCGCTCTAGCGCAGAGACATCACAAAGCCCCTTATCGGTCAGTGGTATATCGTGGCAGTGATAGCCGCTCGCCCGAATGACGTCAGTAACCCGGCGCACTGCAGCATGCTCGGTAGCAGCAACGAGTATCTCCGCCGAATGGTCGCCACTTGCCGTTAAGGCTCCAAAGATCGCCAGATTATTTGCTTCTGTAGCCGTACTGGTAAAAATAACCTCTGTATCGCGTGCGTTGAGGATCTTAGCTACACGTTTACGAGCAGAGTTGAGTTGCTCCCGAGCAGCCCGACCTTCGGCATGCAGGCTAGCGGGGTTCCCGATGCCCGCTTCTGCTTCGTGCATTGCCTGAGCGGCATCTTCATCAAGTGGCGTTGCGGCAGCGTAATCAAAATAATAGCGCTTCACAGGACATCCAACATGAAGAGTTCATGGGCATTTGCAGTGGTAGTACGGGCGATTTCTTCGGTGCTGACTCCGCGCAAAGTAGCAAGCACATCGACCACAGCAGGTAGGTAAGCTGGCTCATTGCGCTTCCCGCGATACGGGGCGGGTGCGAGAAAGGGGCAGTCTGTTTCGAGGAGAATACGGTCCATAGGCATTGACCGTGCTGCTTCAAGCTGACCATCATCCTTAGTGAAAGTCATAATGCCATTGAGTCCAAAATACAATTCACCTTGATGCTGCAGCGCACGCTGCACTTCTGACCCATGACCAGTAAAGCTATGAATCACGCCTCGCAGTTGCGCATAGTCCTGTGTGATCCGAAAGAAATCATCCCACGCATCACGCACATGGAAGATTACCGGCAGGTTATGCTCAAGCGCGATCTCTATCTGGGCGCGCATCATGTGTTCTTGCATGTCTCGAGGTACTGCATTTCGAAAATAGTCGAGACCGCATTCGCCGATTGCCACCACGTCCTCAGCCATATCATGCACGAGATCCAGTGCTTGATCCCCAAGCGCAGCCTCGTGTGGATGTATACCGGCAGTCGCATACAGCTTGATGCCAGTCTTCTGTACCGACCACTGAGAGTCTTGGGTGAGGCGCAGGGCAGCGCGACTATCCTCCGGCGTCACACCGACATTGATGATCTGCGTTACACCGGCTTCGTGTGCCCGCTCCAATACGTCTGCCAAGTCTTCGAAGCTGGTCGCAAAACTTCCTGCTGGCGTGTCTGTCGTCTCGCTTTCGCGTCGGCGAAAGTGAAGGTGCGCATGCGTATCGACGATCATGCTCTAACTCTCCTCAATGCGCGGGAAAAGAATGCCGATTTCCGTATCCACTTTACCATCGGCAAATGTGCGCTGTATTTTGGTAGCTGTCTCTGGCAAGAACGGCTGAAGCTGGAAGCTCACCCGCACAATTTCATGTATCCACTGTGTAAGCAATTTACGAGTCGTAGCCGGATCTGACTTGACGAGCTGCCATGGCTGGCTTTGCTCAATCGATTCATTTAAATCGTCGAGCACTTTCCAAATATTCTGAAGTTCATGGTCAAATGCGGCATGCTGCAACGGCGATTCTTGAGGTATAGCTGCCTCAGTGCCTGGCTCATATTGCCCCTCGCAATATCGGACTGTCATACTTGCAACTCGCTGCACCAGATTGCCTAGGTTATTCA
>CAYMMM010000013.1:0-1359 GCA_964391595.1 uncultured Candidatus Saccharibacteria bacterium
CCTCACAACAAAGGCATAGAGCCAGATCCCAAGTACTACAATACTGGCGACAAAGGATACTTCGCCGTACCATGGGATGATAGGGTTAAGGCTAATATCCGTGTGTGCGCTTGGTACTCAGCAGACAACTCAGTTCGTAACGATATGGATCGAACATGGAAGGTGAAAATGCAGACAAAGGGTCTAGTATCGCCTGCAGGACTAACGGACCATGTGCTCACCTTCACAATCAAGAAAGGCGAAACCAAAGACTGCATAGATTGGAAGCCGACAGTTTCGTTTTCCCCATTTGGGTTCTGGAAAGGCACAGATGACATGAAGGTTCAGATAGTGAGGGTCGAGCCAGGCTCCCTGAGTTCAATTGCTCCAGGATGGAACGGCTATCTTGAGAAGATAAATATGGTTGCAAATTATTAGACCGGGATATCTTGACTAGCTCAGCTCCATGCCGCCCGCTCCCGGGCGGCATTTGGTGTTCTGGGAATATTTTATGATACGAACAAACAGCGTATAATGATGAGATATGGCCTTTAATCTCCGCTCAAAATACCAGCCTTCAGGCGACCAGCCAGACGCCATCGCAAAACTAGCATCAGGGATAGAGGCTGGCGTGCGGGAGCAAACACTTCTTGGAGTAACTGGCTCTGGTAAGACATTTACGATGGCAAATCTCATCGCTCAGCGTAATAAGCCGACACTTATCTTGAGTCACAATAAGACACTGGCCGCACAGCTCTACGGTGAGTTCAAAGAGTTCTTCCCAGATAACGCCGTACACTACTTCGTAAGCTACTTCGACTACTATCAGCCGGAAGCCTACATTCCGAGGAGTGATACGTATATCGAGAAAGATTCGGCGATTAATGAAGAGATCGACCGCCTACGCTTGGCGGCAACAAGTTCGCTTTTGACTCGCAAGGATGTGATCATCATCGCGTCTGTGAGCTGTATCTATGGCATCGGATCAGTCGATGACTTCGAGAGCATGTCGATACCTGTCAAAGTCGGAGAGCTTAAGAAACGAGATAAGTTCCTCCGTCTGATGACAGACATCCAGTACACGCGCAATGATCAGAACTTCGTACGGGGCACATTTCGCGTACGCGGTGAGAATGTCGATGTCTTTCCTGCCGATGGTGAGGAGGCATATCGGATTCAGTTCTTTGGTGACGAAGTCGAGTCTATCGCCAAGCTCGAGCCACTGACTGGCGAGGTCCTAGAGCGCCCAGACTCATTCACGATCTTTCCAGCCAAGCATTATGTGGCGCCGAAGGAGCAAATTAAGAAGGCCATTGACCGGATTCAGGCTGAGGCAGCAGAGCGCATCGCATGGTTTAAATCACAAGAGATGCATCTCGA
>CAYMMM010000013.1:1459-19765 GCA_964391595.1 uncultured Candidatus Saccharibacteria bacterium
AAAGTGCAGTATTTGCACAGTGATGTGAATACTCTCGAGCGCACGGATATATTGCGCGATCTACGCCTGGGAGTATATGACGTGCTGGTGGGAATCAACCTTTTGCGCGAAGGGTTGGATCTGCCCGAAGTCTCGCTTGTGGCAATTATCGACGCTGACAAAGAAGGCTTCTTGCGTAGTGAGAGTGCGCTCGTGCAGACTATCGGCCGCGCTGCACGCCACGTCGAGGGTAGAGTGATCATGTATGCTGATACGATCACGCGCTCCATGAAGGCTGCCATCGATGAGACGAACAGACGTCGCGAGAAGCAGCAAGCCTATAACGACAAGCATGGTATCACGCCACAAGGGATTCAGAAGGCAATTGCTGACCGTATGGCAGAAGAGCGCGAAGCTGAGCTTACAGATGTGCACGAACTAGATCTCGACAAGATACCAAAAGACGAACTCAAGCATCTTATCAAGCAACTCAATGAGCAGATGGATCTCGCGGCCGCAAATCTACAATTCGAAAAAGCGGCAGAATTACGTGATCAGCTGGCTGAAATCCGCGACTTTCAGGCCGGGAAGAAGATCAAAGGTGGGCGGTGAAGGAGTCTGAAGCAGAACGATCATCGGAGGAATCTGTGGTGTCAGCTCAGTCAGAGGCAATGAGTCAGGATCTGAGAGGAATTATGGGTACACATAGTGGAGAGCAGCGTGATGTAGGTACTGAGCAGCGGCGTATTGATGCTGCTTGGCGCGAATATTCAGGCTATGATGATCGGTATAAGCAAGCGAATGCCGAGCGCGGACAAGCAGGAAAAATACAGGTACTTCATTACCCAGAAGCGACAATCGTGGCATCGATACACGTCGATGACGCAGGGCGGGCAGTCAGTGGCCATGAACACGATCCGGATGCACAGTCCTTGCGTGATCAAGAGCAGGCGTACCGGGACTATCTCAAATCAACACCGCCCGACCAGCGCCTGGTGATTCATGAAGGAAGCAAGATTGAGATAGCCGACCGTGATTCAGCTATACGTAAGCGCGCTGATGCGGGTCTCACAATGTACCTTGCACAGGTCACGAATGTTGAGGCGGTCAGTGGTGAGCCGACGGATGAGGAAGTGGCTGACTATCTCGAGATTCAGGGTGTTGAGCGAGATCAGACCGCACTTTTCACAACTCTAAGGGCGCTTGGGTCTACGCTACTTAGTGACGAGACGGCCGAGGACGCCAGTCAAACTGGTATAGATGTTGCGCAGCTCGTGCATTTTCAGCTTGCTCGCAATCATGTCGAAGGGTTTCGAAATTATACCGACGATGAAAAGCAAGAGATCAGCAAAGACCCCGCCCGCGTACAACAAGTGCTCGCTGAAATGTCAGCCCAAGCCACGACCTACGCGCTCGAGCGTTTTAATCCAATTCTGGCTGCACATGGTATGCCACAATTCTTTCTAGATGAGACGGGACATCTTCAGTATGCCGAGCACAATGGTGTGAATCTAGTAAACATGGTAGCTCCCTCTGGTGACGGGTACCTAAATCGTATCGGTAAACTAACCAGTGAATTTCGTGACAAGACGATTTTCTCGCGACTTGCCCATGCTGTAGAGTCTGGCAAAAAGCCATTTATGGTATATGGAGGTTCGCATGTGGTCGCACTCAAGCCTGTTTTTGATGCCTACTTTATGGCACAGCCAAATACTGCTTAACTATCGAGCAGACTTTGTTCGTGCCCATTATACTTGTGCTTAGTACGTGACAAACGTAGAATGAGAGGATGAGAGATCGAGAAACTTCGCAAGGTGATGATCGGGAAGGACTACAGTCAGGAACGCCTGGAGAGCGGTGGTATGACCTCGAGGCATCAGACTTGGAGAATCGTTCTGAGGGAGACGGAACTGATCGTACTGGCAATGAGCCGGTACGAATCCCTGTGCGTGACCAAGACGCGGTGACATTAGACGCGCCTCCTGGTGGAGGCGAGTTTGATCCGGCAGTCATTACTGGTGTACCGGAGTTCCCTTCAGTACCACTCGCTTCGCCTGAGGTATCTGTGCCAGAAAGACGCCAACCCCTGCACGAAGCAATACAGGGCTTCAAGATGCAGCAGGAGCGAGTTCGGGCGGCATCTGAAGCGTATGAGGCAGCTTTGCAGCTAGTGGCTCAGACGCAACGAGAAGTTGTAGAAGCTCAGGAGGCTCTGGCTACACAGGAGCTTGATCTGGAGATAGCTTTCTCGCATGAAATTCAGGATCGTGGGCTGGGCTATCTAAGTCCCCATGATGTGGACGGGGTTATTACTATGGACAATGTGCCAGCACTTCGCTCTGACGGGACGATCGAGGACGGATGGAAAGCGGAGCTAAGGGAGGGAGTGGTAGTCTGTAGTAAGGAAATCGATGGGGTGCCGTACGTGAAGCCGTATGCGCCCGAAGAGTGGCTTGAGATTCCAGGCAGAATCGGCGAAATGTTCCGGGGTACCCTTGATCAGTTGGTACAAGCGCATCCAGAAATCTGGCAGCAAGCAGGTAGCGATATCTATTCGTCAAGTTTGGTCTATGCTCGAGATAAAGCTACGGGCGAGTACCGTACTGCCGAGGCAAATATTTTTGTGCATCAAGGGCGCGCAACGGTTGTGTATCGCAACGATCGCTCTCCAGATAGGACTATTGTGCAGCACATCTCAGTGGCTACATTTATGCGCTGGCAACACGAAGGTGATGCCGCAAGGCTTGCGCAAGGAGAGCTCGGTTCGTAGTCGGCTTTTGCTAGCCGCAATCAAGTGATTTTGCTACACTAGTAAGTAAGCATAACCATAATCCTAAAGCGGAGGTTCGTGACATCAGCTATGCATTCAGACGACACACATAAGAAAGATGGATTTTTCTCAAAGATATTCGGGCATCATGACGACGCAACCATGAAATCCGATGATGCAAATGTCATCAAGCCAAGTGATGCAGCTTCGGTAGGGCTGGCGGATACTCCGGCAGTTAATGGCGTCGAACCAAACCCAGCACCGTCCCTCGATCCTATTGATTTTGCGAGCAAACAATCGGGGGATACCTCATCCGCGTCCCAGGATGATACCCTCCAGCTTCACGAAGTCGCAGGCGCCGCGATGCCAACAGAAACAGCTGCTGAGACTGAACCGCCGACTTCAGAAGCATCTACACCTCCCGTCGACAATGCAGCACACGAAACCGACACAGCGTCGGAGTCTACCCTGTCTAGTGACCCACTTAAAGGGAGTGTTGCCGATGTATTGGCTGTCTCAAAGGATACTTCCGAGCCATTAGACCTGAATGCGCATGCTAGCACATCTCCCGCTGAGCCATCATCCGATACTGCTGATGAGACTGGGGATATGCATGCAGACAACATAACGACTTCTGACGACAAAGAGACAACTGTCGAGACGCCAGCTTCAGAGTCATCCGACAAACCTATTGCTCAACCAAGTTCAGAAGAGACCTCACTGTCTGCTGCTGACGCGTCGGCAAGTTCGACTAGCTCTGAGTCTGCAGTTAATACAGCGAGCGAAGCTTCACCCGTAGCAGCAGAAACGCTTGCAACGGAAATCGTGCCAGACGCTCCCTCAGCGCCGAGTATTGAGCCACCAGCACCCCCTGTCGAAGAGGGCGCAGCTTGGCTCGAGGCGCACAAAGACTCAGTATCACCTGACGTGAAGCCGGACGAAGTTCCTGATGATAAGCAGCCAGACAGTCCACAATCAACCCTCACTGAGGCACAGACGCAAGTCGACAAGATCTTCGAGGATCATCCTGATTTCACAAATACCGCTACTGCCCCTAGTGCTGACGAGAAGCCCAGTGAAACCTCAGAGGATAGCAAAGACACTACTACACACGATGCAAGCGCCGTTTCTTCTGCTCAGCCCCCAGAAATACAGGCAGCTGTCGCCCGGCTTGAACAGCACATCGACGATCTCGAGTCGGGACTGCAGAAAGTACGTGCTGAGTTGGCTGCTCTAAGGAAGTAGCACTTACCCATTGTTACTAAAAAGAACATCCGCGGATGTTCTTTTTAGTAACGAGATTTAGTGCGAGTTAATTCTGATTCACGTCCAGATTGAGTACTGCTACAAACAGACGCTTGCGTTTTAGGTCGTCAGAGCTCAAGCTCTCACCAGCTTTTTCTCTTTGAAGAATCGTGGTCAAGCCATCTCGCGCACGCACTACCCACTCAGCATATTCTTTTTCTTCAGCTTCGGATGTTTCTGATTTACTTACAATTACCTTGTCATTTTCTCCGAGTACTTGCGAACCAGTTGGAGTACCCTCGGGACCGACGGCCATTGGGAAGCTTGGAGGTGCTACTGGCGATGGCGTGACGCCTGGTTCTGATAAGGGTGTCGATATTTCACCTGCAGGAGCTGATACAGGGGGTGTTGTTGTTGCTGCTGTCTCTACTGGTGGCGTCACGGTTGCTGGCTGATTCAAGGCAGCTTCACCCTCCATAGCGGCTGACGCTTCAGGATGTGCTGCGGTATCTGCAGTAGTAGGGAGTGGTTTATCCTTCAGTGAATCAGCAGTCACGCCGAAGCCGCCGCCAGGTTGAGCCGGTTCAACAGTTGCGCCGGGGAGCACGGGGGCATTGCTCGCAGCAGACTCCGCGCCCGAGGCAACCGTAATAGGCACAGGTTCTCCTGATGGAGGTGGGGGCATAGCTGCGAGTGCTGCAGCATGTGAGGCTGGAGTTTGTGAACCTGGTTCAGCTTGAGGTTGTCCGATTGCGACCATAGTATTTTGTATCCCGTTTATGCTTTGTCCTATTATAAGCGAATACGAGCACAAGAGAAAAGCCCCCATGGGTATGGGAGCTTTAAGGGGAGCTATGCTCCTGGGGTGCCGATCTGCATGATCAGCGGGCGGTGATTCGAAGGGCCTCGGTCTCCGAGCACGCACAACCTGACGAGCGCTCGCCCAGATGCGTTGCCAAAGCCGTAGTCGATGCATCGTGCCAGGCCGTGGTCACGTAAGGGGAGGATCGCACAGCTTGCGTGAGCGCTCTGCTCTGAGCCGTAGCGTCTCGGTTGACCGCCTGGGATGATAAGGTCATCCATGCTGAACGTTCTTCCGTAAGACTCGAATCCAGCGCTTACTTGCGGTGGTGTGTTGAAGTCACCGGCGAAAATGACAGGTTCGAGTGATTCGTAGTACCAAGCCTTGATTTGATGGAGTTCTGAGGCAATACGGACGCGATTGAAGAGCGGCCAACCGTAACTCAAGTGCACAGCGCCAAGTCTGATTCGCGTAGAAGTCTCAGGCAGTTGTATCGCGAGCTCGACGAGGACACGCTGGGATTGACGAGTGGCGAATCTGCCACCTGTACTCAGCGTGCTGCCGATGCACTGGCGCGGCTTGAGAAAGTGCCGTGCATATACTGAGGTGACTTCTTGCGTGCCATCTTTCCGCTCGGCCACCAGCATGTTGCTGTGGAAATACGTAGAGCCTAGATGTGCTCGTACGATGCTGTCTGGGCAGGCGCTTGGATCGCTCGGGTGCATCATGCTCTCGAAGAGGAAGAGTACATCCGGATCGACAGCGTCGATCACGGCCAGCATCTGAGTGATGTCGGAGCCCCAGCGCCTGTTCCACCACATGAGGGTAATTGCTTTTGATCGTGCGTTCATAGCCATCCTTAGGGGGTCTAGGAAAGGTGCGATACGCAATAATACTGCCAAAATCTAAAAAAAGCAAGTAAATTAAGCATGACTGTTGCAGACTTGAACGTAGGCCGAAAACCGCGTATAATTTCTGGCTAGTTTGTGGTGACAGCAAGCGAGCTGAATTAGCCTAACCTACATCTGGAGACCAATGATGAACGACAAACTGGTAATCCGCGGCGCGCGCGAACATAACCTCAAGAATATAGATCTCGAAATACCACGTGATAAGCTGGTAGTCATTACCGGTCTCTCTGGCTCAGGCAAATCTAGTCTCGCTTTCGATACGATTTATGCCGAAGGGCAGCGACGATACGTTGAGAGTCTGTCGGCATATGCTCGCCAATTTCTCGGGCTCATGGAAAAGCCGGATGTTGATCAGATAGAAGGCTTGTCGCCGGCGATTTCGATCGATCAGAAGTCGACGAGTCGAAACCCACGCTCAACGGTAGCGACGGTTACCGAAATATATGATTATTTACGACTCTTGTTTGCTCGCATTGGTGTGCCGCACGATCCGCAGACTGGCGAGATACTCACTCGACAGACATCGGCGCAGATTATCGAGGCGATAGAACAATATCCGGCAGGTACTCGAGTGGTTATTTACGCGCCAATCGTTAAGGATAAGAAAGGCGAGCATCGCCACGTTATCGCTGAGCTGGTAAAGGCGGGCTATCTAAAGGCACGAGTTGATGGTGCTGACATTGAGCTAGACGAGATTGGCGATCTCGAGAAGCAAAAGAAGCATACGATAGAGGTGGTAGTTGATCGCCTGGCGGTTGAAGTCGAAGAGCATCAGCGTCTAGCCGAAGCTGTCGAGCAAGCGCTGAAGCTTGGCGAAGGCGTGATCATCGTGCAGGACTTCGCGACCAAGCACGAACATGTATATTCGGAGCATTACACGACTACTAATTCTGGGTTCTCTCTTGCCGAGATTGAGCCACGTCTGTTTTCCTTCAACGCGCCGCATGGTGCCTGTCCAAACTGTACGGGTCTTGGTGCTTTGCTAGTCGTAGACCCTGAGTTAGTTATCCCAAATCGTCGACTCAGCGTGAGTGAGGGGGCAATCCGACCCTGGAGCCGCACGACGAGCCGCATGACTTGGTACGGGAAGCTCCTTGGCGCTGTAGCAGAAGCACACAACTTTTCACTTGATGTAGCGGTACAGGACTTAAGCGAAGCTGCGATGAAGATTTTGATGTATGGCACTGGCGATGAGGCAATTCTTGTCCCTGGGCCCGGTGGTCGTCAGTATCGAACGACTTTTGAAGGAGTAATTCCAAACCTTGAGCGCCGGTATCGCGAGAGTGATAGTGATTTTGTAAAAGGCGAGATAGAGCGGTACATGAATCATCAGGTGTGTCCGGACTGCAATGGGCGACGCCTGAAGCCGGAAGTGTTAGCTATCACAATCGGCGATAAGTCGATTGCGGATGTAACAGAGATGAGTGTCGACACGGCACTCGAGTACTTCAAGGGGCTGCAGCTCAATGACAATGAGCAAAAAATTGCCAAGCAGATTCTGAAGGAAGTGTGTGAACGGTTGACGTTTCTCAATGATGTAGGTTTGAGTTATCTTACACTTGATCGCGCCGCAAACACTTTGGCTGGGGGAGAAGCACAACGCATACGTCTGGCTACGCAGATCGGAAGCTCACTCATGGGTGTGCTTTACATCCTAGACGAGCCTTCGATTGGACTGCACCAGCGTGATAATGATCGGCTGATCGAAACGCTCAAGCGATTGAAGAGTCTCGGGAATACCGTGATCGTCGTAGAGCATGATGAGGATACGATTCTGGCCTCTGATTGCGTTGTTGATATCGGCCCTGCCGCTGGTGAGCACGGCGGAGAGGTAGTTGCGGTCGGCACACCTCAAGAGGTCATGAAGAATAAGGCTTCAATTACAGGGCAGTATCTGTCGGGTGCTAAATCGATCCCAGTGCCAGCCAAGCGTCGTAAGGGGAACGGCAAGAGCCTAACGATCGTCGGTGCGACAGAGCATAATCTCAAAAATGTCACCGTTTCAATTCCACTTGGTATGCTGACGGTGGTGAGTGGTGTGTCTGGATCTGGTAAGAGCTCACTGATTAACGATATTTTGGCACGGAAGCTTAGCCAGGAATATCACCGATCACAAGAGCCAGCAGGAAAACATGAACGCATTGATGGTGTAGAAAATCTTGATAAGGTGATCGATATCGATCAGAGCCCGATTGGCCGTACGCCACGCTCAAATCCAGCTACCTATACGGGCTCATTCACTGATATACGTGATCTCTTCGCCCAGACTCAGGAAGCAAAGATCCGTGGTTACTCAGCTGGTCGTTTCAGCTTCAATGTTAAAGGTGGGCGATGTGAGACCTGTAAGGGTGACGGAATTATCAAGATTGAGATGCATTTTCTTCCTGATGTCTATGTGACGTGTGAGACGTGTCAGGGTAAGCGTTATAACCGCGAGGCACTTGAAATTACCTACAAAGACAAAACCATAGCCGATGTCTTGGAGATGACCGTCGAAGAAGCTGCTGATTTCTTCTCGAATATACCCTCTATCGCAAAGAAGCTTGGGACTCTGAATGATGTGGGGCTTGGCTATATCAAGCTTGGCCAGCCTGCAACGACGCTCTCGGGCGGTGAAGCACAGCGCATCAAGCTGGCGTCTGAGTTGTCGCGCCGTGCAACAGGGAAGACAATGTATATTCTTGATGAACCAACCACTGGGCTACATTTCGAAGATGTACGGAGGCTTTTGGAGGTAATCCATCAGCTGGTAGAAATGGGGAATAGTGTGTTGATTATCGAGCACAATCTCGACATCATCAAATCTGCTGATTGGCTGATTGATTTGGGTCCAGAGGGTGGTGCCGGAGGAGGCACGATTATCGGTGAGGGTACGCCTGAGGACATCGCAAAAATCTCAGCTAGTCATACTGGAAAATACCTACAGCGCATGCTCAAGAAGGTGTAGTCATCACAGTGTATCGAGGCGTGTTGCTGACGAGCCTCTAAGCAGTTAGTATAAGAACAATGAAAAGCCACACCCCTGGCTCTGATCCACGTGCTCGTGATGCATATGTGTCGACGCTGAGACGCACTCGGTTTGATTCGAAGTGGATACTTGTCATCTCGTCACTCTTACTCTCTCTTGGCGTACTGGGCGCAGTAGCAACTCGCGCTCAGACGTATAACGATGCGATTGTGGCGATCGGTAATGTGGATGGCGGATTTTATAATGGTATACAGGTTATCGAGCCAAGCAGTAGTACGATAGTGGGGCAAGTCAAAGTTGAGCTACCCACGCTGCCGGGGTGCAATGTGGCACAGCCACGCGCGTTTCTTGACGACCTCGCATTGTTTGCTTCGAGTAAGTCAGCCTATGCGAGCGTACGTGCTTGCCCGGGCGGCACACTCTCTGACAACCAGGCGCTCGCGCGATTTGATGCGGGGAGCGGACGTTTTATTGGATTTGTGAAAGGACCAGGTAGTGGAAGCCGGATTCTGAAGGTGTCCGAAACTACATTGATTGCACTTTCGGCTGATGGTACAAGAGCGACGGGTATAGATGTAGCGACTGGGCGTGTGCTCGCTGAGCGAAATTTTGGCGGTGGCTTTGCTGCTTCGCGGTGGGGCATCGGTAGTTCGGGTGAGTTGCTCATCGTCAGCACGAATGGTACGGTCAAATCTCTCGGCGCGAACACTCTAGAGGGGCAAGATCTTGGGCAAATGCCGGACATGGACCTGCCATTCATTCCCGAAGCTAGTGACGCTGAGCGGCTAGTTCGGGTGGGGAGCGCGTTCTATACGTTCGCATGGTCCAATAAAGCTTGGTATCTCGTCAGCCGCGATGACTCTGGCACGATCAAGCGCACTGAGTTAGGTGCACAGCCGGTGAGCCTCGTGGCTACTCCAGACAAAAGTCATCTCTTCATTGCGACCGGCTGTCCTGCGGGTGTAAGTTGTCCAGCAAATCCAAACCGGATCTATGCATACAATGTGCAGACTCAGGCGCTCGAGCAGTCAGGTTCAAGTGCATATATTCCTTTGCAGACCTCCCCGCATCAGCTGCGATTTAACACTGCGGGAACGAATATGTATTTTGACGGGGTAGTATCAGGCGCGAATGGCGTTTCGCAACGCTTTGTGTTCTCAGCGGATCCCAATAGTAGCGTGCCAGGCTTCGCTCGTACGCCGGTCACTGGCTCGAGATGGGAGGTTGCCAGTATCGACGTGCCGACAGCACCACCTATACCTGTCTCAGTACCTCCTGGAGTCGCATCGGGTGGCGGGATTGGCCTCAATGACGGTTCGATCGCGCAAGCACCGGTACCGCTAGACCAAATTGAGCGTCTCATTGGGGTGTCTCTCGCGCAAATTGATTGGTCGAAAGTTACCGACGAGCAGATCCGAGCTTTTGGCTATGATCCGGCAGCAGTGAGACGTTATATCACACAATGGCAATACACGCAGCAGGCAAACACTGTTACTGTTGCGGGATGCGATACGGTTGCGATACCAGATGAATTAAAGAGCCTTCAGAGCAAAGTGGGGGTGCCGCTAACCCTCATAAATATAGATGATGTGACCGACGATCAAATTAAGCAGTTCGGCTTCGAACCAAGTTCTGCACGTACACTCTTCAAAGAATACCAAACCAAGCTTGCCAGCCAGTCGAATTGTAGTGCGAATGTCTTCACGCAGGATAGCTTCGTGGCTGCCAACACAAGCGAGGCAGACACGAGTCAGATGCTGGCCGGTACTGTCGCGAATCCTACCGTCCAAACTGTATTTGACTTGCTAAAAGGCGGGTGGTTGATGCGATTACGTTGGCAGGCTCCAGGGGGAGCGAAAAAATTTGTCATCTATGGCCGTGATACGAAGACCCATCAGAGAGAGCAGAAGCTGGCAATTGTAGATAGCAGTCAGCGAGCTGTAAGCTTTGGTGGCTTTGGTCATCTCGGTCTTCCTGCATTTTGGCACGACGAGCAGTATACGCTGGCAGTGGTTCCCCAGAAGGAAAATGGTGTCATGGGCATACCAGTAGCTGCAAAGGTTCGAGTCAGATGTGTGCTCGGTGTCTGTGTCACAAGTAAATAAAAATGTGAAGGTCCTCTTCTAGCGCTCACGAGAGCTAACCAAAAGAGGACCTTATATGTGGTACTGAAGTCATCAGGCTGCCTCCACGCTTGCCTTGGACGAAGTGCCGCTATTCCTAGGGGGCATGACGTCGGCCACGATCAGTCGGTAGGTCTCGTCGACGTGGTCAGCAATCGCATCCAGGATCGCTGGCGTGAACCCATGTTCCTTCAGGCTGTCGCGTGCTCGTTGCAGCTCCCCGAGCTTCCAGAGTGCGGGGACTTGATTGAGTCGCGCACAGGTGTCCATTTCTCGACACATGGCAAGGTAGGTCACCAAAGCATCGGGGATGGATCTTCGCACCAGCTGCTTCAGAGCAGTGGCATCCAGTGAGGTGCTCATTTCACCTCCTCTCTAAGAATCTACGGGTGTCCAGCAGTGATACTGGCTCACCAAGGTGAATGATGGTGAATACTACAACAAACACTCTAAGAAATCAAGTAGATTTCTCGTATAATAGAAGCATGGCAGCGCCACACCATCTCAAAGATCGTCTCACCGAGCTTCCGTCGGATCCCGGAGTGTATTTGTATAAAGATACATCAGGGGAAATTATTTATGTAGGCAAAGCCTCACAGTTGAAGCGCCGCGTACGTTCGTATTTCACAAAAAAACATGCGGACATTAAGACACCCATACTCGTCAGTAATATTGCGAGCATTGACTGGATCGTGACTGGCAGCGAAGTTGAAGCACTCTTCCTTGAGGCAGAACTGATTAAGCGCTATAAGCCACTCTATAACATACGCGATAAGGACGACAAAAACTTCAGCTACGTGCGTGTGAGTGTTCAAGACGACTTCCCGCGAGTATCGGTCGTACGGCGACCGAGCGATGATAAGGCGAAATATTTCGGGCCATTTATGTCGACCAGTATGGTGCGTGAGGCTCTACGTTATTTACGACGCATTTTTCCGTATTTTTCGAATTCTCGCTTGGTCGCCAAGTCTGCTTTGGAGTATCAGATCGGTCTTGCACCTGACCCCGCTATCACCAAGCGTGCATATCGTGCAAACATTCGTCGTCTCATCATGATGCTTGAAGGCAAGAGTGAGGTACTTGTGCGTGAACTCGAGCAGGGGATGGAAAAAGCTGCGGGATCTAAACACTTTGAAGACGCAGCACGATTGCGAGACCAGTACCTTGCACTCAAAGCCCTTTCGCGCAAAATGATTTTTGGTGCACAAGAAAACTTTGACATCACCATGGATCAGGCACTTACTGGGTTGGCAGAGCGTATTGGACTGCAGCGACTGCCGAAGCGACTGGAGTGTTATGACATTTCAAACTTTCAAGGTGGTGATGCGGTTTCGAGTATGGTGGTGTTTACGAATGGCACGCCACATCAGAGCGAGTATCGAAAGTTTAAGATGCGCTCAAAAGGCCCAAATGACTTTGCGATGATGGCCGAGACGATGCGTCGGCGCTTCTCTGGCAGGCACACGGATTGGGCGTTGCCTGATCTGATTATCATTGATGGCGGTAAGGGGCAGCTGGGAGCCGCGACAGAGGTACTTGATGAGCTAGGTGTGACTATCCCTGCAGTGGGGCTTGCTAAGCGTCATGAAGAGATCGTGCAGCGCATACGTGATATGCCAGTAGCGAAACATAAATCACCACGCGCGGAAGAGCGTTACGAAGGAGAGTTTCGTATTATTGCACTGCCTCATACGAGCAAGACATTGCAACTATTGCAGCGGATTAGGGATGAAGCACATCGCTTCGCTGTCGCTTACCACACGACTGTGCGCGATACCCGTACGAAGGCCAGTCTTCTCGATACTATTCCGGGCATCGGGCCGGTCACCCGGAAACAGCTCATCAAGGCGTTTGGTAGTGTGCGAGCGCTTTCTAAGGTGTCAGAAGCAGAGCTCACTGCAGTTGTCGGTGAGGCCAAAGCCAAGCTCATTAAACAACATATTTAAAGGAGGCATATGGCTCGTACAAAGAAATCTATGTTGAGTCGGAATCTGACAAAAGCCATGGCTCGCGATCGGAAGCGTAGTGCGCAAAAGCGTATGCGTGTCGCGGGCAAAGGCGTGTTTACGCTCGCACGGATTGTAGGTGGTGAATCGTCTAAAGCTAGAAAAAAGTCTCGATAATTGCTATAATTGGTCGCGTTATGTTAAAACGAATCCTGTTCGCGTGGCTCGTGAACTTCGTCGGTCTGTGGGTGGCCGCTCAATTATTCTCAGGCATTGGTTATGATGATCGCATCGGCGTACTGCTTATTGCTTCGCTTGTGTTTGGCATCGTCAATGCGCTGGTACGTCCTATTGCCGTGCTGTTGAGTTTGCCTGCGATTGTTTTGACTATGGGGATCTTCATGCTCTTTGTAAATGCCGGCATGCTCTATGTGACGAGCTATTTCTATCCACGATTTCAAGTTACAAAACTATCGAGTGCGATTGGGGCAGTGATCATTGTCTGGCTGGTAAACTACTTGTTTTCTTCGCTCTTCCAGCGCGAGGAGGATAAATAGTAATGCTCACTTTCTTGAACGTACTCGTTATAATCAGCGCATCATTACTTATTCTCGTGGTGCTCCTGCAGAATCAGGGGAGTGGTCTCGGTGAGGCATATGGTGGATCGGGTAACTCGTACCGTTCTAAGCGAGGGCTTGAACGCTCGCTATTCACCGTCACGATTGTCCTGGCACTTATTTTTGTAGGGAGTTTGCTCGCTCGTCTGCTGTTGGCATAATACGCCTTATGCAGCCTTGGTTATGAAGAAGACCTACATATCATTTCGCTGGCACCATTTTCGCCGCTCGTCAGAGTCACGGTTGAAGTTGTGGCGTGTTTGGTTGCAGAACTACATCCGTCGACATATCTATGGGGCTTGGCGAAAGCTCGGTCTGATGCGCTGGCAATTCGCTGCCTGGATTGCGGTCATCATAGTAAGTATCACAGGAAGCTGGCTGCAGTTTGCGGGCCTCGATCGCTTATGGCTTCATAGCGTACCGGTTAGTGGTGGTACGTATCGAGAAGCAATTATTGGGCGAGTGCGACAGGTGAACCCACTCTATATTGATAATTCGGCGACCGCGGATGTCGCTGAGCTGGTCTTTTCTAAGCTCATCAGACGCGCTCCGTCGGGAGTCATCTCTCCAGACCTCGCGGAATCATGGTCTGTGTCTGCCGACAAGCGTACCTACACATTGGTGCTCAGAAGTGATGTGAAATGGCATGACGGTGTGCGATTTTCTGCAGAGGACGTGGCTTTTACGTTTCGGACATTGCAGTCGCCAGATGCACGCTCTGTATTGGCACCGAGCTGGGACAAGGTAGTGGTGAATGTCGTCGATGAGCGGACCGTGCAGTTTCAGCTACCTGCAAGCTATAGTGACTTCTTTAGTGCTCTCTCGCACGTCGGTATCTTGCCTGAGCATAGTTTGAAAGGCTTAAAATTATCACAGTTACGACTCGATGATTTTAATCGCCAGCCGAATGGTACAGGACCATTCATCTTAGAGGGTTTGGAGGCAAACTCCGACACAGTACGTTTGCGTCGTAACCCCGACTACTATGGCGGGGCAGCATTACTCGACAAGATAGAATTTCGGCAGTTCGACGATGTGACGTCGGCTATAGATGCGTACGCGAAACAGCAAGTCGATGGCATCGCGGATGTGCAGGCCGATAAAATTGAACAGGTCTCGCGGTTTGGTGAGCTCAGTCTTCAAGCGTATCGACAGCCAGCGTATGTCGGGACATTCTATAACACCTCCCGCCCAGCCTTAGCAGATGCCCAGATTCGTCAAGCACTTGGCCGATCGATAGATCGCAATGCGATTATTCATGATATTTTGCGAGACCAAGCACGTGTGGAGCATTATCCCATCCCTTCTGGATATGCGGGCTTTACCAATCAAGCATTGCGTCTGCAGTATGCGCCGGATGAAGCGCGCGCAGCGTTGTCCAATAAGTTTAGTCAGCGCTTGAAGCTTGTAACGGCAAACACTGGCCAATATCCTGCTATTGCAAATGCGCTCAGTGAATCTTGGCGCAAAGTTGGTGTGCCGGTTGACATAATTCTGGCAGATACGTACAGCCTCCAGCAAAACTACATTCGTCCGCGGCAGTATGATATCTTGTTGTATGGCGAGGATCTCGGGGGAGACAGTGACATATATAGCTTCTGGCATTCGTCACAGGCGAGCGATCCGGGGTTGAATCTGTCAGCCTACAAAAATGCACAGGCCGACACGCTTCTCGAGCAGGCGAGATTCGCAAAGGACCCTGCTTATCGGGATCAGAAATACGCAGAATGGACCAAGCTCTGGGCGCAAGATGCCCCAGCACTCTTGCTTTACTCGCCGTATTACCTGTATGCTCATACCGTTGATTTATCTGGTGTGACGAGTGGCAATCTGAGCTCGCCATCAGATCGTTTGCGCGATGTATCAAAGTGGGCACTGCGCACTGAGCTTGCCCCGCTCAAACAAAAGAAATAGTACTTTGCGGATGTGGTGAAATTGGTATACACGCTGGCTTCAGGTGCCAGTGGGGGCAACCCCGTGGAGGTTCGAGTCCTCTCATCCGCACCAACGCACTAACCCTCCATAAGGAGGGTTAGTGCGTTGTAGGTGAAGATCAAAACATAAGGATCGTAGCTTCTTATAGAGGTGCAGTATAGCACCTAATTCGCAAGCGTAGCGAGCGCCACTATGAGTGTTAGTATTAGACTCGAAATAATCTCCACTTTCTTCACTGTCTCACCAAGTATATACTGACTTGCCAGGTATCGTAGCGCCGGGGCAAGCATCAAGAATAGCATTGTTGTGACAACACCGTAAGTCTGGATAGCATATAGTCCAGCAATCGCACTAACCGATGCACAGATGCCGGAAGCAAGACAGTAGCCAATGCGCTTTACAGTGAAGCCTCGTGGAGATTTTGGACGCATGAAAAAACTTACGAGTAAGATAATCCCGAGTACTCGAATCGCTGTGATATAAGCCGGCGAAAAATACTCCAGAGCATAGTGATACAGGGTCGGTAAAATGGCGTAGAAACACACCGAAAGGATAAGGTATACAATGCCTTTTCTTTGTAGGCTACGCATTTTTAGCCTATGCATGCCCCATTCCATCACTAACGCTCCAGCAGCAAAAGCAATGAGAGTTACGAGGCTACGTTCTTCAGGGAAGAAAACGTAACCCATGAATCCCGCGAGTATTGGGTAAAAATCTAACAGTGGCTCGCGAAGCGCGAGGTTGTCCGCCTTGAGGCTAAGTGCATCAAAGACGTTAGCTATAAACGAAACGCCAATAATCGCGGAGATCAAGACAATCGAGGTTGTTGTGATGGTAGGAGTAGGTTGATGGCTGAGCAGTGCGTAGGGCACTAAGCATATCGCCATACATATAAAGCCAAGCAGAAGTAGCGGTCTGACGCCGATTTTCGTTTTTTTAAAATTTAATCTGTCGAAAATATGTGCACCACTCTCACCCAGAATAGATAGCAGAAGGTAGTAATAGTCCATATGCTTAATTGTAGCGCATCTTTGCAAACAAAGTCCCAGGGAAGGATTACTCAGGTACTACAAAAGTCAGTAATGAATGCGCGACGATGGTGATAGCATTTACGAACCAGATCGAACGCTCTATACTTACTCAGTAAAAAGTTCGCACCTATGAAAAGAGATAGACATGCCTACACATACGCGTCAAGAGAGAAGACGAGTTATCGTTCACGATCTCGTCGAGGGGATTGCATATGTTCTCATCATTCAAGGATGGCCTGGGTACGCGCCAGATCGAGATAGAACATGCGAACATAGGTATGCCTTCGATCTTTCGATGTGGCAGGCCTATCTGTGGCTGCACTACACCTATGAGCAAATGGGTCGCAAAGACGACATTTGCTTCAGGATTCGCCCACATGTCCTGTATGGTGACAGTGGTGAAGTGCGTACTGCGATAAGCGGGATGCTGGGATTTGCATTTCGTACTTGGATGCCGGGCGACGGTAGCTTCGAATGCAAGATCGGTGTCGATACAGCCGAGCACATGCTCGAGTGTAATGCCATCGATCGCGAGTTGCTGATCGAACTCGCTAAGCGCTTTCGATCGGAGTATGACTTCGCGGTCGCCGACCGCGAGTGGCCACCCGACTTTGACCTCGAAAAGGAATTTGGGAGAGGCTGACGTGAGAAAACACCCAAGCACCCGACACGTGAGATATGTGCCAGCGCTGATGCTCACGGCAATGGGCGGTGTCTCATTCTCTTTTGGCGTGATTTTCGCTGCATTTGACATACAGAACATAAATTACGCCGCAGTAGCCTATGGGATCGGGATGGTCTCAATGATGCTGATTGCGCTCGCTTTGTCGCTTCGAAGATCTTGACTATCAACCGAGCGTGCATATAGGACAGAGCAAAACTATGGCTTGAGCTGAGGCTCGAGCCTTATTTTATTGAGCGCGTGAACTCACGCAGGTTCTCGCCTACGAGTACTGCGTCGGCATCCGGATGAACGTCGTGAGAATGTTTTACCATACTTGCCAGGCACAGCCAGCCAGAGAATTGCTTCCGAGCTTGACTGTATGTATCCGGCTTAACACTCCCATCTGACAGATCGCGAGCATTCCAGACTGCTTTGAGGTCGCGAGGTATAACTGCTAGCTCGTCGAGGGTGTGAGGCTCGATCAGGCATGAATCCCTGTAATCGCGTGGTATTCTCCCGACCACTAGCACGTAGTCTGCGCCTCTTTCGAGAGCCAGCTCAATATCTCTGTCATCTGCGTGAATGCCTTTTGCGAGTATTGGCTTCTTTGTTTGCTGGCGAGCTCGTGCTAGGAGCTCAAACGACCCTCCCCACCGTGGGTCAGTGTGTATACTTATCCAGTCGCCATACTGATTGGCTATCTCGAATAATTCATCCCAGCTTTGCTGAGCACGAAAACCAAATGGTGACTGGGTCTTCACCTCTGCAATGATAATCGGCATGATGGATTTCTTACTGACTGGATACGCCGACAATGACGTAAAAAATGAAAAGCAGCAATACGAAGCCAATAGTGATCGGGATGACCCATTTCGCGATTGTGCCCATGCCCATATCTTTTGGATTGAAGCCAGCTGCGGTAAGAGCAGCTTGCCATTCGGGAACACCGGCTTTTTTACTAAGCGCTGATGCAGCAGCGAGTCCAGCCACCCCGCCAACTACAAGGGCTCCTTGAGCAAACCTCGCGCCCTCTGGGACGAAAGAATAACGTACACCACCACTTGTAAATGTCAGGCCGCCGACCGTTACCGACACACTAGTGGTTTGGGCTGGTGTAACTGAGACAACTGGATTTCCACCTTGATCAGCGAAGGTAAGCTGGTTGCCTGCTAGCGTAAGAGTTCCTGTATAGTTTGGACTCCAGCGAAATGGCCCAGCCCATATCCGGCCGGCGGATTGCATGGTAACCGGACTGGATGACGCTGCTGCTGTCTTTTGAGGTGTTGCGGCTTGTGCTTGCATAGGTGAAAAATAT
>CAYMMM010000013.1:19865-23149 GCA_964391595.1 uncultured Candidatus Saccharibacteria bacterium
CGCTGCTGCTGTCTTTTGAGGTGTTGCGGCTTGTGCTTGCATAGGTGAAAAATATCTCCTGGTTATTTACTTCGTAGCATACCAGAAATCAAACCCCTCATCACTAGCTCTATCCCAGGTATAGTAGGGAGTGAAAAATTGCCACAGGTTGTGGTAGTAGTTCTTGTCTGAGATCTGATGCTCATACGACACTTCACTCGCGCGCTCGGCATTGTTGTCTGTTTTGTCGAGGGTAACACCGGCTGGTAACCCATCGATTACGCGTACGCAGTAGTCTTTGCCAGCAGGTAGCTCAAAGCGGAAGATACCACCAGTATCAGTCTTTGTTGTCACACCGTCGACACACGTATTGAGTGTAATATTAGGCGTCAGCTTACCGTTTACATATACCCGTCCCTGCACCTTAATGTTGTAGGCGTTTTTGGGTGGTGCCGGGGTAGGCGTCGGAAGGAGCCCCTGCACAGGGCCTACTACAGGGAGATTCACGGTGCCGCGAAGTTCGGTTGTAGCCCAACAGTGATAGCTGGCGTTCCACGGCTGACTACCACGGCGAGCAAAAGTGGCGTAAAACGCCTGATCTTGGACTTCAGCGGGGGCATCACTGGGGAGCGGGTACTGAGAAGCGAGCTCGGGCCCGACAGCACCTTTCCATGTACGGACATCAAATTGGTAGGCACCAAAGTTTCCAGTGCCATTGCTCGCTTTGTAGTTTGGCGTGCTACTTGGGCCGGATCCAGCTTCGCAGCCGGCAATGCGGCCGCGCCAGAAGTCAGCGTTCGTATTTACGACTGGAGTTGAGCTGGCAAAAGATGCGAATATCAGAAATACGCCGGCAAGTATACAAAGTGCAAGTACGATATAAAGTACGGGCTGTCTGAAACGTTTAGCTGGCGCCAGCTTGGACTTACTTGTACGAGATTTAAGTTTTGACGGCTGGCTTGACATATATGTATGATACGAAATTCTGATCTGAAAAGCAAAATAGTTATGCTGGGTTTTTGGAGCGATACAATGGCTAGATCGTGCTTTAAAAAACTGTTATGCTTACTGTAGCGTATGAGTAGCAAACAAACATTCTATGAAGAGCTCCGAGAGTCGGTAACTGGAGAAATTAGTACCGACAAGGCGACACGGGACTTTTTTGCAACCGACGGCAGTGTCTTCACTGCACTTCCCGAAGCGGTCTTTTATCCTGAGAACGAGGCGGATGTTTCAGAATTGGTGCGGATCGTAGCAGAGCGAGCCGTAAATGGCGAAATGCATCCTATTACTGCTCGTGGCAAGGGGACAGACCAGGGAGGGGGCGCGCTGGGTTCTGGTATCATGATGGCCTTCCCGGCGCACATGAATCATTTCTTGAGCTATGACAAAAATACCGTTACCGTCCAGCCAGGCATGATTTATAAGGATCTACAGCACTTATTGCACAGTCATGGACGATTTCTGCCGCCCTACCCTGCGAGCATCGACTTTGCGACCATAGGTGGCGCAGTTGCAAATAACTCCGCTGGTGAGAAGACAGTGAAGTACGGTATGACCCGCGACTATGTCGAATCACTACGCGTCGTGCTGTCAAATGGTGAAGTGATCGAGACTCGCCGACTGAGCGCCAAGGAGCTCGCGATCAAGCAGCGTCAGACTGATTTCGAAGGTCACATTTACCGCAATGTTGATTACTTGATAGAAGAAAACTGGGACGATATCGCACAAGCTTTCCCACGTGTCAGTAAGAACTCGGCTGGCTATGATTTATGGCACGTGAAGGGGAGTGACGGTAGCTTCGATCTGAGTCAGTTAATTGTTGGGAGCCAAGGTACGCTTGGAATAGTCTCAGAAGTAACCATGCGTCACGTAGCTTGGAGCCCGAAGAATCATCTGATCGTTGGATATTTTGAATCGATGGAGAAGGCGGCTCATGCTGTAGAGATGATCATGCCGCTGGGTCCCTCAGCGTTAGAAGTCGTCGATCGTCATCTCCTTGAGTTTTTGAAGGAGCACGACCCGCAGCAGATCAAAGGCGTGATCCCCGAGAAGATGCCCGGAATTGTATTGTTGGTACAATTTGACGACATAAAGACTCGCGATCAAATTAGTAAGACGAAGAAGACGATCAAGGCTTTTGAGCATACGGCATATGACATGCGCGTCGCCACTGATCGTGATGAACAGACAAAGCTCTGGAAGATTCGTCGTGGCGCAGCAGCGATCATCTGGAAATTTAAGGGAACAAAGAAAGCTCTGCCAATCATTGAGGATGGGGTCGTGCCGCTCGAGAATATGCCAGTTTTTATGGAGCGGGTGTATAAGCTCTTTGAGAAGTACAATCTAGATATCGCTGTCTGGGGGCATGCCGGGAATGCAAACTTCCATATGCAACCCTTTATGAATCTCTCCGCTGCAGCTGATCGCAAGAAACTTTTTGAACTCATGAATGATTTTTATCGTATGGTGATAGAGATGGGCGGGAGTACGTGTGGCGAGCACAACGATGGTCGTTTGCGCGCCCCATATCTCAAGCGTCTATACGGCGAGCGCCTATATGATGTATTTGTGGAGGTCAAAAAACTCTTTGATCCATTGAGTATCTTGAATCCGGGTGTAAAAATCGGCGTCAAGATGCAAGATTTGCCGAAACAGTTGCGCAAGGAATACTCTATGAAGCACCTTGCAGACAGTTTGCCAAATAATTACGATAATTAGCTTAAGGGCATCATGACACTCTCAAAAGCAATTCGCAGCGGTAACGTCATCACGCAAGTCGCTCTCGCGGTGATATTTGTGTGGTTGCTGAGCCTTACGTATCAAGGCAGTATGTTCGGTCAGCTTGGGCTTGGCTCGATTTTGATTGTGGTTGGGATTTGGACAATCGTTCGCTCGCAGGACATTTGGGCGACATATTTACGCGATTGGAAGCGTCTCCCAAAAGCACGACGAAGTGTCTGGAATAAGCCGTATCGGTTTTATTATTACTTCAATCTACTCCTTGTTTTACCAGTAATGATCGCTTTAGGGATAGCGCTGATCTATCTTAGCTCATTCATGTACCAATAGGTGACAAGGTGTGCGTTCTCTGGTATGATTGGTTCTGTTTTGCTCTCCTGAGTATCGAGAGAAGTACCTCAAAACAACTAAATATTCATTTTGTGCGGACGTGGTGGAACTGGTAGACACGCTAGCTTGAGGGGCTAGTGACCGTAATAGGTCGTGGAAGTTCGAGTCTTCTCGTCCGCACCAGACGCCCATAATTCATGCTGGATTGTGGGCGTCTGGTTATAGCGGAATAT
>CAYMMM010000014.1:0-16803 GCA_964391595.1 uncultured Candidatus Saccharibacteria bacterium
AACGAGCATGTGGGGGCTGCCGTTGAGCAAGTGTTTCTCGGGGTTGATCCAGGCGAAAAGAGAGTCGGTATCGCGGTAAAACCAGCCGATCGGGCTCACGCCGAGCCACTTGTGGTGCTAGAGCGTGACAGTCACATCAATCAGAAGATCGCCGAGCTTGCAGAGCAATATACGTGTGATGCTGTCATAGTGGGGCTACCACGCAATATCGATGGCAACGATACCGCGCAGACTAAACGGGCTCGTGGTTTTGCTGGCGAATTGGCGGACGCAACCGAGCTGCATGTCATCATGTACGATGAATTTGGTACCAGTGAGCGTGCTCGTGAGCGCTTGGGCGCGACCACACGAGAGCAGGAGAAGCGTCAGCTCGATGCGTATGCTGCAGCTGTTTTACTTGAAGACTATCTCGGAAGCCTGACATGAAAGCAGCGCAAAGTCCTTCAAAATCCTCGCGACCTAGTGGTCATGCGATTCAGACAGTCGAGCGGACTCGTGGCAAACGGCTCGTCAAGCGGTTTATATTTGCTGGCCTGGTATTGTTCGTTGCAGCGCTGATCGTTGTTGGCGTATGGTCAAGTATCAATCTCAATATCCCAGTTGGCGGAGGCAAGTCACAGATTATCTCAATAGAGCCCAATGCATCAATTAGCTCCATAGCGAAGCAGCTCAAGGAAGCGGGTTACATCCGTGACGAAGTAGTGTTTGGTTTGTATGTAAAGTTTGGCCCGGCTCAGGGGTCACTAAAGCCAGGTCCATACCAACTAAAATCTTCGATGAATATGGTTCAGATCGTGGATTACCTGGCCGCAGGCAAGATCGCCACCAAGACCTTCGTGGTGCGTGATGGTTTGACTATTGCCCAGATGGCCGTGAGTTACGAGTCGCAAGGCCTTGGCACTGCACAAGAGTTTAAGGAGGCAGTGGCTGCCGCAAGCCTTCCGCCTAATGTGCAGGCCAAGTTTGGTACACCGAAGAGCTTGGAGGGGTTTTTGCTTGCTGATACGTATCAGGTGGTCATAAATGATCCAGCATTCACGGTTGTACAGCGCATGCTCACGAACTTTGAGGCGAAAGCCCTGCCGCTCTTTGCAGCACCGGCTCCTGGCAGATTGTCGCCATATCAGGTGTTGGTGCTGGCATCATTGGTAGAAAAAGAAGCCTCTACAGAAGCGGATCGTGCGGGCGTGGCGGGTGTTTTTTATAACCGATTAGCACAAGGCATCAAGCTCGAGAGTGATGTGACCGTCATATACCTGACAGGCCGTGCTGAGCCCACAGCAGCAGATCTTCTTATAGATTCTCCGTACAACACACGCAGATACGGTGGTTTACCGCCAGGCCCTATTGCCGGCCCGTCCCTTGCGGCAATTCGCGCCACACTGGAACCAACAAAGAGCGACTATCTTTTCTTTATCGGTGGAAATGACGGGAATGTCTATTATGCTCGTACCTACGCTGAGCATCAGGCAAACATCAAAGCCCATCTCTAGAACAACAGTATGCTTCGAATATGATTACTAGGCAGTAGTCATCGCTTCGGCGGTGCGCAAATCGACCGCTATGACTCGCGAACTCATGCGTGCATTTGCAGTCACACCAAACAGCTCATCGGCCTGCAACATGGTCTCGTGATTGTGAGTGATGACGAGCAGCTGAGAGTGTTTCGCGAGGGTGCGCAGGATGTGCGTGAAGGCCAGTGTGTTTGCATCATCGAGCGGCGCGTCGACTTCGTCCAAGACAACGAATGGGCTTGGGTTGACGGTGAGAATGGCAGCCAGAAGCGCAATGGCTGTTAAGGCTTTCTCGCCGCCGGATAAACTAGTCAAATGCTCGACGCGCTTGGAAGGAGGCTTAGCAATTATCTCGATACCGAATGATCCATCCTCGGCTGGAATGAGTTGTAGTTCTGCTGTTCCGCCGCCGAAGAGTTCCTTGAAGTGTTTCCCGAAAGCGGAATTTAGGCGACCGAAATTCGTATCAAATGTCTGACGAATTCTACGCTCCAGCTCAGTAAGTACGCGCCCGAGATCGTCCGCTGCCGTTTCCAGATCTTTTGCCTGTGATTCTAAATACCCAATGCGATCCGAAAGCTCATCGTGGGCATGCGTGAGCGTCGCGTCGATCTCCCCAATGATTTCGAGCTCAGCTTCGAGGCGAGAGATATCTTGTGCGGTGTGGGGATGTGTCGAGTGCGATGCTGCCTTGAGGTCTATCTGCCAATGCTTTGCTTGTGAGCGTAGTCTCTGTTCTTCATCGTAGAGCGCCTTTTCTTCCTCGCTCGCACGGCTGATGGCTTGCTCATACTGAGATAACTCTGCCTTGAGTATCTCGTTGCGTCGTGTGAGTGCAAGCTGCTTGTCAGTTTGTTGCTGGGGTCGTACCTTTGTCAGCTCGTTGCGCAAACTCGTGGCCTCCGTATCAAGCGCTGCTCGTTGCTTGGAGGAGCCAGCAAGTGAGCGCTTGAGTTCCTTGAGCTTGGTCTGTGGTTGGGCGAGTGCTTCAGCTTTAGCAATGCGAGAGGTGAGCTCGGTAATGTATTTTTCGCTGGCGTTAATATCAAGCTCGAGTGAGCGCATTTTAATAATGAACGTTGTTTGTTCCTCTACAATATCTTCTCGCTTTGCAATCTCTCTCGTGATCTTTTGCTGGGCTCGTCCGATCTCGCCTGGGAGTTGGCTCATATCAGCCTCGCTCGCAAGCTTGATCATGCGAATCAACTTATGGAGCGCGACCCGCAATTGGTCTCGGCTTGATTCTTTGTTTTGGTTGAAGCGAGCAAAGACAGTGCGCGCCAGACCAAGAGCTTGCGTGAGATGCTCGTTGCGTTGGTTTTTAACGAGTTTTTGACGCAGTGAAGTAAGCTTGGCATTGAGCTCAGCTATCAGTGCATTGTGCTCAGCGATTTTTGAGTCAAAGAGCTCATTTTGCTTGGTCAGTTCCGAGAGGTATTGCTGGAACTTTTGGAGCTTGGCATGCTCGGCAGCTTGTTCGCGTTTGAGCAAAGTGGGTTTATCACCTTGGATGGCTTGTTCTTCATGGATACGTAACTCAGCCTCCTGGCCAGCTATTACTTGGCTGAGAGTATCTCGCTCCGTATCAATCTCAGAGAGACGGGCCACTATTTCTTGCTGACGGCTATCCGATTTACGTGAGGCGGCGTTTAGAGCCTCAAGCTCGCGTTCGATGCTGGCGATTTCTTTGCGCTGAGCTTTGGCGTGAGTTGTATCGGCTTCACGTTGCTTGGTCAGGTCATTGATGTGTTTTGAGATGCGCGTCAGCTCAGCTGTGAGCCAGCTCGCACGTGCGGCGTGCAGCGCCTCCTCAATATCTCGACGACGCTCGAGTTTTTTTACTTGTTCGGCAAGCTGAGTTCGCTCAGGTGCTAATTCCTGTACCTGTAATCTTAACGACGCAGCTTGGGTGCGTGCTCGATCAAGTTTGCGGATGGTATCGATCCGCTCCAGTTCGAAGGCGCGTATGCCGCTCGCTTCCTCGAAGAGAAGCTTTCGCTCGCTCGGTGAGGAGATGATCAATGAGTCTACCATGCCTTGTCCGATTACGGTATAACTTGCGGCACCAAACCCAGCTTGTGCAAGAATCCGTTGCAAATCTTTGACGCGAACCAAACGTCCACCCAATCGATATTCACTTTCGCCAGATCGATAGAGGCGTCGACTAATGACGAGCTCTGAGATGCCGAGCTCGGTCTGTTCGGGTTTACCTTCTAGTGTCAGAATTACCTCAGCCATGCTCGCCCTGGTTTTACCCCCGTCGGCGCCAGCATAGATGAGCTCTTCGGTTTTACGCGCTCGCAAATCACGGATATTTTGGCTGCCGAGTACCCAGCGAATGGCTTCGGCGACATTTGACTTACCAGAGCCATTTGGGCCAACTATTGCTGAGATTCCTGATTGGAAATCGAGCTTGACGCGACTCCCGAAGGACTTGAAGCCGGCGATTTCGATACGCCGCAAATGCATGCTTGACCTACCCTCCACTTTTGTTCCTTCTATCTTACGTGCTGAGCATCACTTCTACAATCACTAGCTCAGAATTGCTTTCTTCGAGAATCTGCTTGACAAATCACTAGTAATCTCGCTAGAATAAGGAGTCTTTTTGTGCTGGCTATTTGCCAGTATTTTGATACAAGATCGTATCGCCCTATCTGAAGGGGCTAATTAGTAAAGGATAGTCTAGAAAACATGCTCGTTATTCGCCTGGCCCGTGGTGGCCGCAACAAATATGCAACCTACCGTATCGTAGCCGCTGAGAAGCGGTTTGCACCTACTGGCAAATACGTAGAAGTCCTGGGACGCTACAACCCGCATACCAAAGAGCTTGTACTCGATAAGGAAGGCATAGAGCGACGCGTCAGCCAGGGTGCACAGCCATCTAACTCAGTACTTAAGCTTATGCAGCGCGAAGGTATCGAACTGCCGAAATGGGCAAAAGTCGCTACTAAAGATCGCAAGCCCAAGAAAGAGCCAGAAGTTACTGAAGAGGAAGCAGTTGCAGAAGTTGCTGCCGACGCGGCTCCAGAGCAAGACGCCCCTGCAGATCCAGACCAGGCAGCACAAGCAAGTGGTGAGGCTCAAGAAGCAGCTGCGGAAGCCGCCGAAGAAGCTACAGCTGCTGAGTAACATCTCAAGAGTGATATGCGAGCGCCTTCGTGAGAGGCGCTTTTTGTTTTTTCACGCATCACGTACAATGGTTGTGAACGGACGGCCACACCCTACTAAGACACCGTCCGTAAAGGAGCAGCTATGGCCGTAGAGCAAGATCAGCAATTTATTGAGTACGTGGTGAAAAATCTCGTTGACCATCCAGATGATGTTGTTATTGAGCGGAGCACCGACGATCGAGGCGTCCTCCTGAAGCTCACCGTACATCCTGATGACATGGGCAAGATTATTGGTAAGGCCGGATCAACTGCAAAGGCAATCCGCACACTTTTGCGTGTTGTAGGTGCTAAGACTGATGAGCGCCTCAACCTAAAAATCGTTGATCCTGAAGATGAAGGTGGGTCAGAAGAAAGCACAGAAGATGTGCAGGAGGCTGTAAATGATAGTGAGCCGACTGAAGAAGCACATCCTACCGAAGAAGAACCCGCCAGCGATGAGCTTGATGCTGATGCGATTAAAGCAAAAGCCCGTGAAGGCCTTGAAGACCTGGATATGGACATATAAGCATAAGCGCAGTATAGTAGCTACAGACATAAACATTGCTGCTAAAAAAGAAGAGAGCCCTGACCTCGTGGAAGTCAGGGCTCTTGGTTTGTGCTCGTCGGAACGAACGGCAGGTACGAGTACTAGCTGATGCGAGATCGAAAGATGACGCCCTCATGGCTGTACATTCTTGCGATTCCTTCACTAGCCTGCTTGGCCATGGTCATGAAGACACACACGACGACGATGATGCCGAGGTAGGCCAAGCCGATCTGTGGTAGGTGGTGCAAAATCCAATGAAACATGTCTATTCCCCCAGATGTAGACTTTACACAGTAAGTATTATATAATTAGTATCGTTTGTCAACGAAATATCCCATGAAAATCCAAATTATCACGCTTTTTCCTGAGGCAGTCGCTGCCACATTGGACCACTCTATGCTCCACAAGGCCGTAGAGCAGGATTTGGTTACGCTTGAGTATGTGAACTTGCGTGACTTCGGTATTGGACCACGTAAGCAAGTCGATGATACGCCGTATGGCGGGGGAGCGGGGATGCTTTTGAAGCCCGAGCCGATGTTCGCAGCCGTGGAGCATTGCAAAGAGACTAATCCTGACGCAAAGGTGATTATGATGACGCCTCGCGGCACACAGTATAAACAGGCTGTTGCACGCAAGCTTAGTAAGGAGTCGGGCTTGATTATCCTCTGTGGCCACTATGAAGGCTTTGATGAGCGCATTCTCTCAATCGTAGATGAAGAGATCTCTATCGGAGACTTTGTACTTACTGGTGGCGAAATACCAGCCATGGCAATCGTCGACAGCGTCGTTCGTTTGTTACCGGGCGTACTCGGGGATGCGCGCTCGAGTGAAGAAGAGAGCTTTTCGCAAGGGCTCCTCGAATATGGCCACTATACTCGCCCACAAGAATTCCGTGGCATGGCAGTGCCAGAGGAGCTTCTCGGAGGGAATCACGCAGTCATTCGCGATTGGCGACGCAACGATTCTGTCAAAAAGACTCAGCAAAATCGGCCAGATCTCACTGAATTCTGAAGAAAAAAGCTGAAACTACAAAAAAGTCCGTCAAAAAGTATTGACATATGAGTGCTTATGCTTATATGATAGACACAATACTATTAACTACAGGAGACGTCGCATGGCAATACCACACTTTATTCAGTCATTTGACGCAAGCACTGCTCGTCTGGCGGCGACCGCCGCACCTGTAGTTATTGCATCAGCTGCAACTGAACTCTCTATCGCTTAAATACCTTTAGCAACACTAACGACAGAAAATCGATCGCGCGGCGACCCGAAGGGCCGCAGGATTTTTCCTCATACGCACGCACGTTTTCTCACGAACGCTTTAATAGTGAATCCCGTACCTACGAATGAACTTCGACGCTTAGCAACCGTCTGTGACCGCTTCTGAAGCGGTGCAGATGCATACGCACCGCTTTGGAGGAGGTCGAGCACTCTCGTGCTTACTTTCTCTGAATCTACACATATTCATTCGCGACCCACTGACTCGAGAGAGTAGTGGAATAGAAGGGGAACCATGTTCCGTCAGTACCAGCGGCTCTATCGAGCCATGGGGCAGTATGAAGACTGCCGCAAGTTTCGGCCGGGGATCCTGCGGGATATCCGTCTGACGCTTATCTGGATGGCCATCGGTGAGTGTATGCTCCTGTTCATGGCCTACCCAATCAAACTGTACATCGACCATGGTCTGAAGGACTCCGCACATCTGGAGACCTGGACGATCGTCGTTGCTCTGATCGTGCTTGCAGCCTACGTGCTGTTCGAGATCATCGATCAGATCGTAACACGCTTCCGTTTTCGGGCGCTGTGGGGTAACTACATGCTCATCAATACGCTGGGTGCAATGCACCTGCTGCGGCTGGGAGCCAGCTACCACACCGAGCGTTCGTCGGGCGAGAAAGATTCGATCGTGGCACGAAACCATAAGAAGATCGACGTGCTCACCGACGAGCTGGTGTTCAACACCGTCCCGCTCGTCATGCGGATCTTCGCGATCCTCATCATCAGCTTCATCGCTGACTGGAGAGCTGGCATTCTCTCGGCCTTCTCGATCGTCACATATCTGGCGGTCATGTGGTACTCTCAGCACTTGAGCTGGCCACATTTCTTGGAATTCCGAGCGCAGTTCAAAGCAATCGAAATCTCCGAGGGTGAGTTGTCTCACCACGCTCTGACGATTGACGAACAGGGTTTGGTGCATGACTTTGCCGACCAGCATACTGCCAAGATGCGAGACTTGTACGAGTCTGAGCGCATTGCTGTGCCGCGCTGGCGCCGTCAGATGGGCTTGCAGTTCCTCTGGCTCAGCGTCCTGCGTATGTCCTACTACCCCCTGGCTTTTTTGGCCTGGCGCGGTGGTGTCTCGGTCGGTACTCTTATCTTGCTTTCGGGTATCCTCGAGCGTATGTGGAGCAACCTCGGTCGCTCCAACGAACTCCAGCGTGCCATGCGCGAAGGGGTGCCGGCCCTCATCGAGATGGCTGACCTCTTCGAGCATGAACCGAAGGTGGTGGCGCCGATCGCACCGGTTGCGATCGTGCAGCCTCGAGGTGAAGTGACGTTCTCGGACGTTGGCTTCAACTACGGCTCTGTAGATCAGCCGTCGCTCGCTGGGATTGATTTCACGATCCATGCCGGCGAAATGATGGCGGTAATCGGTGCATCCGGTGCAGGGAAGTCTACCTTGGCAAACCTCGCTATGCGCCTCTACGATCCGACCAGTGGCTCCATCTGTTTTGACGGAGTTGACCTGCGCGACTTGTGTCCGCAATACCTGCGTCGGCACTTGATTGGCTACGTGTCGCAAGATAACGTGCTATTCGATCGTTCGATTGGCGAGAACATTCGTCTCGGGCGACCTGACGCTTCCTTCGAAGACATCCGTGCCGCTGCTCGCGCGGCCGCAATTTACGACTTCATCGAATCTCTGCCTGAAGGCTATGATGCGATGGTCGGAGAGCGCGGTATCAAATTGAGCGGTGGTCAGTGTCAACGCTTGGCGCTGGCGCGCGCGCTTATCAAAGAGCCGTCTCTGTTGGTGCTCGATGAGCCCACCAGTGCGCTCGATGCTGAGAGCCAGGACATGGTCAAAGACACTTTGCGTGAACTCGCAGGTAATCGAGCTGTGTCCACGCTCATCATCGCGCACCGCATGTCAACGATTGAACCTGCTGACCGTCTCGTTACCTTGGACAATGGACGTATCGAGTTGGTTGGTACGATTGCTGAGCACGAAGCCCATGACGGGATCTACATGGATCTCAAGCGTCGCGAAGGGCTGTAGATAGTAGCTTGCGCTACATTAGCCCCTGGGCATTACCCAGGGGCTTTCTCGTGCATAGGCATCTTCTGTCGTGTACACTAGCTAAATGCATAGTCATGATTATCAGGGTTGGTATGAGTTGCCAGCCGACAAAATTGCCCAACATCCGCCCAAAGTGAGAGGTGCATCGCGCTTGCTCGTAGTCGATCGCACATCGCAGCAGCTTGAAGATCGGATGTATCGTGATCTTCCGGACTTCGTGCGTGCTGGCGATGTCATTGTGATTAATGAAACCCGCGTGATCCCAGCTCGCCTTAAAGCGACTACACAATCTGGTGCTGAGCGGGAGTTATTTCTGACAGAGCGCCATGCCGGCCCATTGCTGTCAACCATCGGTCGCGTACTGTATCGAGGGAAGCTTCGAACAGGTGATGTGCTGTCCGTTGGCGGAGAATCAGTTGAAATAGTAGAACTACTCGGTGGTGGCGAGGCGCGCGTTCGCGCAACAGCGCCATTGGTTGTATTGGCTGAGCGGTCAGGCGCAGTTCCTTTGCCACCATACATCAAGCGAGAAGCTGAGAAAGATGACCGCGAACGCTACCAGACGGTTTTTGCTCGTAAGGACGGCTCGGTGGCTGCGCCGACTGCATCGCTAAACTTAACCGAAGACATCATGACATCACTCCGCGACAAGGGGGCAAAGATCGTGAAGCTCACGCTGCATGTCGGGCGCGGTACATTTCTTCCGATCCGTACGGAGTCACTCGACGCACACGTTATGCATAAAGAATATTATTCGATCCCATCAACTACTCTCCGGACGATACGAGCTGCTCATGAGTCAGCTGGACGTGTTATTGCTATCGGCACAACTGTGACGCGAGCACTCGAGCACGCTGCATCGAAGATCTTGGCCGGCGATCAGGGGCCCATACGGGATGAAGCGGACATTTTTATTCATCCAGGATATGCGTTTCGGATTGTCGATGCTCTTCTGACCAACTTCCATGCACCCGATTCAACGGTTTTGCAGCTCGCAGCGGCCTTTGCTGGCGAGCAACTCCTTAAGCAAGCGTATACACATGCGCTAGGTGGGCAGTACCGATTCTTAAGCTATGGCGACTCGATGTTTATTTATTAGCTAAACTTGCGGCATTTTCTTCACGACGCGATAGCTTCGTATTGCCATGATCAATGCAATCGCAGCAAGAATATTTGGAGAACCGCCTAGGAGTGCGAGGAGAATAAGTACCACTGATATCGACATGAGTGCGATGAGCAGTGACTTGGCTTTCTTGGGACTTTTTGAACGCATGAGCAGAATGGTGAGAACGATCAGGGCTGCACCGATGAGAAATTGAACGCCACCATATACTTGGGCATCTGAAGGGCTGAGGCCAGCTTCAGATGCGAAGGATGCGATGTAGGATTGCGGCATTGTCACCATGTACAGCCCGAAAAGCGCATTGGCGCCACCCAGTATGATCATGAGCCAGCTGGTAGTTTTTACTTCTTTAATACTATCCATGCTCGGGATGTTGAGCTGATCGACAGGGGTAGGGGTTGCAGCTGTGACGGGCTGTGGTGACGCAGACGATGCAGTGGCAGCTGGGTGTGTCGGCGAAACTGACACAGGCGGGGCAGACGCTGATGGTACGGCAGTGGTTGCGGTTGCTGGTTGTGCTGTAGCGAGTGCTGTCCCACAATTGCCGCAAAAAGCTCCCTCGGCGCTCGTAGGTTGGTGACAGTGGGGACAGATTACTTCTTTTGCAGCCATAGTACTTCCTTCTTATGCTTCATTGATTGTATCATCATCTGGCCATGCGAATGCTAGGTGTGTTGGCCACAATATATACAGAAGAGTGTGTGATCAGGATTTGGGCGCCCACAGGATCGACAGAAATGATTTGTGCCATCAGCACTGAGATTGAGCTTGGCATCCTCGGCTTGTGCGTATCGATACAGCTTGAAGACGCCGATATTGAGCGTCAAGCCTATAGCGGCCGAGAGAAGCATAAGCCATCCGATGCCAGAGAAGAGGCCGAAATCATAGAGTGCGTGTAGGCTAATTGACCCGAAGAGACCAAGAGCAACGAGTGCCTTGCTCTTGCCTGTGACTTTGTAACGGGCAAGGAAGAAGCCGAAGAGCATTGCGAAGCCGATGTGGAGGAAAGGTGTCATGATGAGTCGTGATAGACCAGTCTCGGCACCGTTCACAATGGTGTATTCAATGTTCTCTATGAGGGCGAACACAACCCCACTCATCCCGAAGTAAAATATCCCATCGGTAGTTTCATTAAAGAACGGTTTTTTGTAGATCCAAAGCGCGAGGGGAATAGATTTTGCTGATTCTTCTATGAGCCCGATGATTATCGAGGCGATAAACATATTACTCAGCGTGCCGGTACCATCTTCGAGACCGACGAAGAACTGATTTTCCTGTAAAAACGATGTGATTGTGACGAGGAATAGAGCCAGCAAACCAAAGAGTAGGGCAGTGCGAATAGCTGCTCGGGGTTCTTTGCTCCCACGATCATGAATGATGACGAAGCGTACAAACCACACCGCGGCGAGAATCTGTGCGCCGATGATGAGCAGATAAAACAGCATATCTCCATGCTCGGGGATCGTGACTATAGTGTCAAGCTTCTTGTGCTTGATGTCTTGAGCAAATGATTATAGGCTAGTACGGATTTCTTGGAATTGTTCGACGAAGAAAGGCACCTACTATGGCTGGACTCAGTCAAGACGATATCATCGGCTACGACAAGCTGGATCCGTTCAAGCGCGAATGCACCATGCTTGGTCGGCTTACCAACTATCTACTCCTCCCTCAGGCAAGAGAAGTGGCGTGGTCTCGCGGTGAATCGTGCTATGTGATTGATCACGGCGATTTCTACACCGGTCATGTGATCGAGGGGCTGGGGACCAAGAATCGCATTGGTGAGCTGATGGCGATGATTGCGCGTGCCTATGACGGGAGGGACATCCACCCGCTATGGGCACGCAATGTTGCTATCGACTGCGTGGCAATGATTGTCAACGACATGATCACACTTGGTATCCCGCCATTTCAGATTGCGATGCACCTGGCGGTCGGAGATTCGGCATGGTTTGATAATCAGGATCGTTCAGCGCTGCTAGCAGAAGGTTGGCAGTGGGCCTGTATCCAATCTGATGCGGTGTGGGGTGGTGGTGAGACGCCTACCCTCAAGGAGATCATCGAGCCGGGTACGTTCGAGCTCTCAGGCTCTGCGACCGGAATCCTGCGCGACAAGCGCAAGCTTGTGAATCCGGAGCGTATTCGGCCAGGTGATGTCATCATCGGCCTGGCGTCGAATGGTATCCATGCCAATGGTCTGACCAAGGCACGTGAGCTGGGTATGGAGTTCGGGTTCTTCAATCAGCATCTCAGCAAGGGGTCGGACTGCTACGGAGATGAGCTGATGCGCGAGACGAGTATCTATGTCAAGTTCTTGCGTGCCTGCCAGCAAGCGGGTATTCGATGGAGCTACGGCATCAACGTGACCGGACATGGTTGGCGCAAGATCATGCGAGCCGAGCAAGAGCTGACATACCGGATCACGGCGGCCCCCGAGTGGATGCCGATTTTCAGTTTCATGTCTGATGTAGGTCAGATCGATAAGCGCGAGATGTACGCGACGTTCAACATGGGCATTGGCTTCATCGTGATTGTGCGCAAAAGTAATGCTCGCAAGACAATGACATTGGCCCGCGGCGTTGGCTATGAGCCTATGATTCTCGGCGCGGTCGAGGAGGGCCCCAAGCGGGTCATCATCGAGCCGCATGGCATCGAATACGAAGGCAGCGAGCTGGAAGTTCGTTAGACCATTGCCGTCCTGGGTAAACCAGGGCGGCAAGTTTTTTCTGAATGTCTTGGATCTGGAGAGAGTCGGGGGAATTATCAATTACGCCTATGCTACAATGAGCTTGATACTGTTGAGGTAGAGTTAGGAGGGTTCGTACAGGTGCAAGATATTTTTCAATACGGCTGGATGGGCTACGGGTATCTCGCTTCGGTAGCGATCTTCGCTCTCATCTGGGCGATTGTGCCAGCGCATCTAGCGGTCCGTCTTATAAAACCTCAAGGGCGGCAGCATACTGTCATTTTTTGGAGCACCTATATGGTCGGATTCCTGCTGATTCTTGGTGGGCTTACTGTAGTGCTCACACGATATTTTTTTTCGGCGACATTCTGATCGGTGTCAATAGGTCTGGAAAAGTATGTATGTATCAGGTATAATTTTGCGGTATTTGCAGTACGCTGCAATGCAGAGTAAGAGATTCATGGGACGTGGCCAAGTTGGTAAGGCGCTTGTTTCTGGCACAAGAGATCGTAGGTTCGAGTCCTACCGTCCCAGCCATGCATAATAACAGCACATTTACACAACATTTTTGCTATACTGAGTTCGTAGTAAGTCCAGATAAACACATAGCCTTCAGTCTGAAGATACCTATCCCTGGCAGCAAATCCTAAGGCACTTTATAGCAACATAAAGAGGATTCGATAGCATGTCGAAAATGTTAAAAGAAGAGCAGCAAGACTGGTATGAGCGCACGCATCGCCATTGGCGAGCATGGGGCTCATGGTTTAGCTGGGGTTCCCCGGTTGGACTTGGTCTGTTCTTTCTCGCAGTAGCTGGGACGATCTGGATTTTGTACCACATCTAGATTGGATCCTGCGACAGAAAACAGAGCCGATGAAAAATCGCGCTCTGTTTTCGTTTGCTATACTGGGCGTATGCACATATCGTATCTCATTACGCCACTTTTCTTTACACTTGCCTTAAATGTCGTTTTATTTCTAGTCGCCTTCAAATACAAGACCGATAAGCTCACTGACGGGGCATATGCGCTGAGCTTCGCGGCTATCTCGCTCTTCGCTCTGTTTTCGGGCCCTCTTTCAGTCTCGCGTATTGTCGTCTCACTCCTCTCTGTGATTTGGGTAGCTCGGCTCGGTGGTTTTCTCGTGTATCGCATTCGCAAAACGGGCAAAGACAAGCGTTTCGATGCGTGGCGAGACAAATTCTGGTTGCTTGGCCGATTTTGGGTGCTGCAGGGCGTCACGGCATGGGTTGTGATGTTGCCTTCACTCTTCGCTTTGTCAAAAGAAGGACTGGAGCTCGGCGCTGGATCATATGTAGCGGCTGGTTTCTGGGCAGCAGCGTTACTGATCGAGGCAGTTGCGGACATGCAAAAATATCGTTTTAACCAAGATCCGGAGAACAAAGGTAAGTGGATCGAAGAAGGCTTGTGGAGTTGGTCGCGCCATCCAAACTACTTTGGTGAGATCTGTGTTTGGGCGAGTGTGTATCTCGTGGCGTTTCCTGCACTCAGTACTCTCGAAGCTAGCATCGGGCTGATTAGTCCACTCTTCATAGCGAGCATCCTACTCTTCGCGACAGGTATTCCGATTCTCGAAAAAACAGCCGATGAGCGCTGGGGTAAAGACGCAAAATACCGCGCCTACAAGAAGCGCACTAGCGTACTTATCCCATTGCCTCCGCGAAATTAGTTTACGTACGTGCTGCATAAGCATACTATGTAAGCATGACTACTATCACACCTACAAAACTTCGCAAGTTCAATCTCATCATGGCCGCACTCCACTTTGTCCAAGGTGTAGCGGTGCTCATCTTGAGCAAAGAGTTTTTATTGCCGATCTCAGGAGTCTACCTGGCCTTCAACCCCTATAGCCAAAGCCTCATGCCGACCACTAGTGTCCTGTTTGATCTCTCGCTTCCGCACCTCATCGCGGCGTTTCTATTCTTGTCTTCCTTCGCTCATCTCATCATAGGGACTGTTTATAATCGTCGCTACCAGGCAGGTCTTAAGAAGGGCATCAATCGAGCCCGCTGGATAGAATACGCTATCTCAGCAAGTGTCATGATGGTATCAATCAGCTTGCTCGTGGGTATTTATGACAGTATGACACTGACGCTTATCTTTGGGGCTACGGCTGTAATGAACCTCTGTGGCCTGGTTATGGAGATTCATAATCAGGGCACGAAAAAAGCACATTGGGTGAGCTATTGGGTTGGCTGTCTAGCGGGTTTACTGCCTTGGATCGCGGTCGCGTACACGCTCTGGCTTGGGGCTGCGAAGGGGAGTGAAGCACCGACATTTGTATACTGGATATTCGTCAGTATCTTCGTCTTCTTCAATTGCTTCGCTATAAACATGATTCTCCAGTACAAAAAAATTGGTCCTTGGAAGAACTATCTTTTTGGTGAGCGAGCTTACATAATCTTGAGCTTGGTCGCAAAATCAGCCCTGGCTTGGCAAGTCTTTGCTGGCACGCTCCGACCGTAACTACTTACATTAGGGTTGCGGAGAAGAGTGCATGTCATGGTGGTGTTTGGGAATGTAATCACTGAAGAGTTTGTCAGCCATGCGCGAAAAGCGTATGGTATGAGCATAAGAATTATCACTAATCAGGAATTACCTTATGGCTAAGACTAAACAATCATCAAGCAATCTAGAGCAGCTTCGCTCAGTCGCACAGTATTTCACGATGGCTGCCGCCGTCCTCTATGGTATCGTGTGGGCAATCAACGAAGTAATGGGTACCCCATCCGCAAGTGAGACGGGCATTGCGAATGTCCTCTTGGTCGCAACCATGGTGGGCGGTATCACAATGGGCGTATTGTACTCGGTACACCTGGCGAAGAATAAGAAATAGCTCACATAACAGCCAAGCCGACTCGTGTAGACTGTAGGTATGCAGAAATACGTAGCCTTGTTACGAGGCATAAATGTAGGGGGTAAGGCTCGGGTCGAAATGTCTCGCCTGAAGGCAGTTTTTGAGGATGTCGGGTGCGCGGATGTTTTGACGTACATCAACTCTGGTAATGTTGTATTTTCGGATCCGCGTAAGCCGAAGGTACTCGTGAATGTACTCGAAGCTGCAATCGAGAAGGCATTTGGCTTCGGGGTGCCAATAGTACTCCGCACAGATTCCCAGATAGCAGAAATATGTAACGCAATCCCCACAGACTGGACGAATGATGACGAGCAAAAGACAGACGTGTTGTTTTTATGGAATGAGATTGATAATCCCGGGATTTTGAAACAGATTGCCATCGACCCTGAGCTCGAGAGGGTACTCTTTGTAGCTGGAGCTCTCGTCTGGAATGTGGCGCGCGAAAATGTAACGCGAGGGAATGGTATGAAGCTGGTGAAATCCGACTTCTATCAGCTCATGACGGTAAGGAATATCAACACCGTCCGTAAGCTCAATGAGTTGTTAAGGTAAAAGAATGAGCCCCCATCCGAAGATGGGGGCAAGAGTGCTAGTACATGTCCCACATGCGGCGAGCCTCGTGGCCGGAGCGGTAGGGCTCCGGCTCGATGTCGGTCTCACCGTAGGTGTTGTACTCGCGCTTGGCGTTGTGGAGCGCGATGCGCGCCTTCTGCCGAGCCGGCTTGGTGAAGGTGTTCCGCACGAACTCCCTAGGTGGGTGGTTCTGCGCGAACTTCCTGTGCTGGTACCACAGCGGCTCGGGTCGGCAGGGAATGCGCCAGTGCAAGCTCAGTCGCAGTCTTCCAGCACCGAAGACGTCCAGCGACTCGGTGTCGAAGCGCCGCCGCACGTCCTGCAGCGTCTCGATCCGGCATTCGCCGTTGCTGTGGTCGTGGTCGATGGTCGTTCGCAAAGCGCCGTTGTGGCGTGCGATTTCCCAGGGGGTGTGCGCGATGGTGCGCGACATGGATCCTCCTCGCAGGAGGACGGTACTTCCGTCCTTACCTACTTAGGTAGGAGGACGTCCAGTGCGTCTGCATGATAGGTCCTTTCGAGAAGCGAACAATGCATATGTTATATCAAGTCGTAAGTATTTTGTCAATAATATGTAACATCAGTGATTGCATTTGAGCTTGATAGCCATAAGCGATATGCTAGGAGACATGAAGAACCAGCCACATCTTCAGTTGCTCGAGTCTGCGGTTAAGCAGTACTCTGATGGAGATTATCGCGAAGCGGTGGTGCTGGCACACATAGCCATAGAAGTAATCGCTGATCAGGCGCTTGTCTCGTGGATCAACCGCGCACAGCCTATGTCGCTGCGGCAGTGGCTCGTTCGTCAGATAGAGAATAATCACAATCTGGGCACCACTAAAGCCAGCAAGCTCTATGAAGCTTTGTCACAGGATATGATCACCGAGCAGGTTTTCTGGCGAGATTTTGTGACAGCTAATCAATTGCGCAACGACGTCATGCATGAGGGTATTGATGTGAGCCAAAAACAAGCACTAGCAGCTTTGCAAAATGCGAAGCAAGTGATCCAGCACTTGCTCGCGCACTTACCTGAG
>CAYMMM010000014.1:16903-18283 GCA_964391595.1 uncultured Candidatus Saccharibacteria bacterium
AGTTACTAAAAAGTATGAGGGCCGCGGGAACAAGTCCCGCGGCCCTTGCGATAGTCCGAAGACTACGCGACGAATATGAGCACGGATTAGCCTGAGATGCCTCAGCCCGTGCCGACACCCTTCGGTGCCCCCTTCGGCAGATTCGTCCCCAACTCTGTGCGTCGCATTGCGTAACGACGAGATGGCCTGCTCCTCATGTGCTACCTCTTGGTGGCAAATAAGGTATTGCAGCGGCTCAAACGGCTTTTTGTACAGTCAGGTCCGACTGGAGCTATCATCCAAATAGGCAGGCGCTCATTCCTGGGTCCTTGGATTTTTCGATTTGAGAGCAGCGGACTCCAAGCTCTCTTACCAGAGTCACCGGACAGTGAATCAGGGATTCCCATCTATAGATCACGCGAGGAGCGCGAACGGTGACGTCTGGCTCGGTAAGTTTTCGTTACCTATCTGACCGCCGAAGCGGCAACTCCGAGTACACGATTATCTGGACGTCGATTCCAGCTTGGTACCGTGTTCTCATGAAGGCCCGAAGGCCTCCAGGTGTGCAGGTACGAAGGGCCCCAAATCTCATGGACCCATTCACTGCGCACCGAGTCGCCTGATCAGTTGCTCGCCACCACACGTTTCTCAAGAAGAGAGGCGTGGGTGACCAGTAGATCAGCCCGGTGAGCATGCTTGTAATAATAGCATATATAGACGAAGATGTCAATATATTTTGTGATAGATATGTACTGCTCGTAGCAATAAAAATTGGCAGACTCCGTGAGAAGTCTGCCAATCTGAGTAGCGAGTACTCAGAAGACGATCAAGTAGATCACGTCGGCGACACAGACTGGCTTCGCGCTGCCTTCGACGGTAAAGGTGAGCTCGAAGAGACACTGCAACCCCTTACGTGTGTCATCGATGTTCTTCAGCTCGACTGTCATGCTGACCATCGAGTCGACAGGGACAGTTGAGGGGAAGCGAACCTTGTCACACCCGTAGTTCATCGCCATGCTCGCGCCGCTCAGATCGATCAGTTCCTCGAGCAGGCCCGGTGCGAGTGAGAGGGTCAGGTAGCCGTGAGCGATGGTGGTGCCGAAGGGGCCGTCCTTTGCGCGCTCGGGGTCGGTGTGGATCCACTGATGATCGCCGGTGGCCGCAGCGAACTGGTCGATGCGCTCCTGGCTGATCTGGATCGGTGCGCACGGACCGACCACGGTGTGAAGGAGGTTGTAGAGGTCGTCCTTGCTTGAGATGACCAGTGCGGTAGTTGCTTCGGGTGTCATGTCTGTCCTTCTGTTCGGGGTACAAATAACTGAATGAATATACAAGAAAATGCGCAAATTCGCAAGTATACCTATTGGTCGGGCACTTCTTTTGCTTGAAGATATTGTTATA